>NZ_JBIFXS010000050.1:0-486 GCF_043558645.1 Mariniflexile sp. HNIBRBA6329
CACATTGTTCTTGGAATCAGTAAATGTCCAAGTAATGGTTGTTGTACCAACAGGCCATGGGGCGTTTAAGCTTTCGTTATCACTTCTGGTACCAACAGCGGAAATGTTTCCTTCGCAATTATCAACAGCAACAGGAACCGTTACGTCGGTACCGTTAGTACATACTGCACTAGAATCGGAGTTCAAGTCAATTTGCGCTAAAGAGTTACAATCAAACACAGGTGCTTGGTTATCTGTAACCACCACATCTTGGGTACAAGAAGCCACATTGTTCTTGGAATCAGTAAATGTCCAAGTAATGGTTGTTGTACCAACAGGCCATGGGGCGTTTAAGCTTTCGTTATCACTTCTGGTACCAACAGCGGAAATGTTTCCTTCGCAATTATCAACAGCAACAGGAACCGTTACGTCGGTACCGTTAGTACATACTGCACTAGAATCGGAGTTCAAGTCAATTTGCGCTAAAGAGTTACAATCAAACACAGG
>NZ_JBIFXS010000051.1:0-422 GCF_043558645.1 Mariniflexile sp. HNIBRBA6329
CAAGACACCTGAACAAAGAATCCTCGAACTAGAGGCAAAAGTAAAATTGCTTGAAAAGCAAAAGGCTAGAGCTGAGCACCTTGCCGAACGTGCTGACAAGAAGTCAATCCTATTTGATATGCTAGTAGATTTAGCTGAAAAGGAATATAAAATTGATATCAGAAAAAATTACACACCCGACTCATCGACCTCTTCAAAGAAGAGCACAAAGAAACGTTAGTTTCTACCTGTGATTTGCTCGGGGTAAACAGGCAGGTTTATTATAGATCGATACGGTCAAAGCGGCATAAACAATCCATTGCCCAAAAGGTGGTAGCACTTGTGCGAGAAACCCGTATGACAATGCCCAGATTGGGAAGTAGAAAGTTATATTTTTTACTCAAGGACCAGCTATCGATTTTAAAAGTTGGAAGAGATAAGCT
>NZ_JBIFXS010000052.1:0-316 GCF_043558645.1 Mariniflexile sp. HNIBRBA6329
TATACAACGGTGTACGCCAAAACATTGAGAAAATGAGTGGTTACGAAAATCAAAGTACCGCTATACAAAACCGATGGATTGCAGAGGGCCAACAAACTTCAATTCCAAGAGCTACTTGGGGAGACCCTTTAGGCAATGCATCATTTTCTAGCAGATGGATTGAAAATGGCTCATACTTAAGGCTTAAAACACTTGTGGTGTCATATGATATTGATATAAAATCAAACTACATAAAATATATGAAACTGTATGCAAGTGGAAATAACCTATTTACTATTACAGATTACCTAGGTTACGATCCTGAGTTTAGTGCTAC
>NZ_JBIFXS010000053.1:0-270 GCF_043558645.1 Mariniflexile sp. HNIBRBA6329
CTCGATGCGGGCTGCCGAACGGCCATCGCTGGCCGGGCAGTAGGTCTCGAGGGCGAAGACCATCCCCTCCCTGATCTCGACGGGGTGCTCCAGGGAGTTCAAGCGGCTGATGATGGGACGTTCGTGTAGCCCCAGACCGAGCCCGTGTCCGAACTGCAGCCCGAAGGCCTCCATCTCGGAGTCGAATCCTAACTCGGGCGCCTCGGGCCAGAGCCGCGCGATCTCATCGGTACCGACACCGGGCTTGACCGCCTGGATGGCAGCATCGAT
>NZ_JBIFXS010000054.1:0-266 GCF_043558645.1 Mariniflexile sp. HNIBRBA6329
AAGGCGCCGGGGCCGATGCAGGCCGACCCGGCGGACCTGCCGTGGACCCGGCTCGCGCGCGGGATGCGGATGAAGCCGATGGGACGCGCGTTCGGCGGCGCGTGATGCGGTGATGTGGTGGCGCGTGACCGGTTCCGCGCGGATGCGGACGCGGCGTCACGCGTTGCCGCTCTGCCCGCACGCTGATCGTCGTCATCCATCGACGGCGCGCGGGGCGGGACGCCGCCGCGCCGTCGGAAGGTGCCGGGCGGAACTGACCGTTAGTT
>NZ_JBIFXS010000055.1:0-265 GCF_043558645.1 Mariniflexile sp. HNIBRBA6329
TCGATCAGCACCGGCGAATGGATGGTCGTCACCGTCAGGCACACGCCGTCGACCGACACGCTCGCACCGATCTCGATATCGTCGGTGAACCGCTCGGGGAATGCGATGCTGAACGTCCTCAGCTCGCCGTGATCCTTGATGGCGTTGATGGTGCCAACACCCTGAACAATGCCTGTAAACATGGTCTGCCTTTCGTCGCGAATTGCTTGGCCGACATGATAAGTGATCCACGGGAGGGGCGCGTGTCCGCGGCGGTCTGACGGCG
>NZ_JBIFXS010000056.1:0-258 GCF_043558645.1 Mariniflexile sp. HNIBRBA6329
GCGACGTCGTCGCCGAATACCTGCGCGAAACCCGCCGCATTCGCGGTGCAGCCCGACCAGCGCAACAGCGCCACCTCGCGGGCCGTATCGCACACCGCTGCATCGAATCGCGCCGCGTGCGCGAGCTGCGCCGCCAACCAACTCGTGCGTGGCGAATGGTCGGTCGGCTGGCCCATGCTGAGATCGCCGATGAAGGCCAGCGCGCGTACGGCGTCGACGATGCGCAGCGGGGCGTGACGGGCTTCGGCGTCGGACATC
>NZ_JBIFXS010000057.1:0-239 GCF_043558645.1 Mariniflexile sp. HNIBRBA6329
GTACTTGCGCTAGAAGTATCTTGAGTACATTCTATAGTTACATCAGCTGGCACAGTTAAGCTAGGAGGCGTTGTGTCAACCACCGTTATAGTTTGTACTGCAGAAGTTGGGTTGCCACATTCGTCAGTCGCTGTCCAAGTTCTAGTAATAGTTTTGGTGTTCCCACAAGAAGCAACTTCAGTATCACTTTCAGTAATGGTTACATTAGTACTGCAAGTATCAGTAGCAGTAGCCATACC
>NZ_JBIFXS010000005.1:0-217379 GCF_043558645.1 Mariniflexile sp. HNIBRBA6329
CCCAGATTGGGAAGTAGAAAGTTATATTTTTTACTCAAGGACCAGCTATCGATTTTAAAAGTTGGAAGAGATAAGCTCTTTAGAATACTTAGGGCCAACCACATGTTGGTACAGCCCCAAAAGCGATATCATATAACAACAGATTCACATCACCGATTCAGAAAACATAAAAATTTAATAAGAACAATAGAAATAGAAAACCCTGAATCTGTTTGGGTAAGTGACATAACATATGTTGGAACTAGAGCTAATCCATCTTATTTGGCATTGATAACCGATGCCTATTCAAAAAAAATAGTAGGATATAATGTGTCAAAATCTTTGAGTGTTGAAGGCTCGTTAAAAGCCTTAGAGATGGCCACGGGTAATCGAAAAGATAGAAGCTGTCCTTTAATACATCACTCAGATAGAGGTTTGCAATATTGTTCCAACGACTATCAAAAGCTATTGAAAGATAATGGCATCAGTCCAAGTATGACCGAGAAATATGACCCCTATGAAAATGCGATAGCAGAGCGGGTAAATGGAATTTTGAAACAGGAGTTTGATATAGCCAGAAGTATTGAAAACTTTGGCACTAAGGAAAAACTAATTAAAGACGCCATAAAAATATACAACAATGCTAGACCACATTTATCGAATTATATGTTAACACCAGTACAAATGCACGAACAAAATCAATTGAAAAGAAAACAATACAAATCAAAAAAGCTGAACAATGATAACATTGTTCAGCTTTAATTTATAAATTTAATCCTTTAATAATCTGTATCGGTTATTTAGGACTAGACAAAGTATAAATTTATTTAATCGTTTTCAATGTCTAACACCGCTGTTGAGTTTTGCATTTCCAGTTTAAAAATACTAGGAGGGTTTTTACCAGAAACACTAATATATTCTTCATTCAAATTATTGTCGCTAACCATAATAGTATTTAACTTTTTTAAGTTAATGAACTCTATTGGCAAACTGCCTGTAAGCTGGTTAGTAGATAAAATTAATTCTTGCAAATTTGTTAACTGTGCCAATTCAACTGGAATCTCACCCTCTAATTTGTTATCCATCAAACTTAGTTTTTCAAGTTTAGATAGAACATAAATATCATTTGGAATGGTTCCTGTTAAAAAATTGCTCCCTAATAAAAGTTCCTTTAAGTTTGTTAACCCCATTAAAGCTTGCGGAATATTGCCTTCAAACTTATTACTGTATAGTTTTAAAGATTCTAATTGAGTTAATTCACCTAGTTCTGACGGTATTTTACCTTCAAATTGATTCATAAACAATTCTAAAGACTTTAATTCTTTTAAATTTTTTATTGAAGACGGAATTGTTCCTTCTAATTTATTAAAACCTAAATTTAATTTCTTTAAATAAACTAAACTCCCTATTTCGTGTGGCAAATTACCTTGAAGGTTATTAAATTGAAGGTTGATTTCTACAACTTTATCGTTCTCAACTTTAATACCATACCAAGTATTAACGGATGTATTTACATTCCATGTAGTATTCCACTGACTGCCATTGGTAGCATTGTAAAGTGCTATTAAAGCATCTTTTTCAGAGGATGAAACATCAGCAAATGAATATGCTGTTATAAAAAAAGATAGAACAATAAGTTTTAAAGTCTTCATGATTGAATAAATTTGGGATTAATTCTAGTACGAATATAATTCCAAAACCGACTAAAAACTATTTTATTCGATGAAATGCATTTTTTTTTAACAAACACTAATCGACGAACTGCTCTATTTCTATTTGTATAAACTCCCATTTGTCCATGGCGTCTTGCAAATCGGATTTTAATTTTTGATATTTATCAAAGAAATTTGGTTTAGAAGTAACCGCTTCATAGTTGGTTTCAAGCTCTAAATCAATCTTTTTTATATCGCGTTCCAATTTATTGATTTCAGCTTCAATATTGCTTAATCTATTGTTTAACGATTTGAGTTTCTTTTGGTCATCGTAAGATTGTTGCTTCTTTTCCTTAGGCGTTTCTTTAACTACGGTTCGTTTTTCAACTTCGCGTAAACTTTCCACATTACGTTGCTCTAAGTAATAATCAATATCACCTAAATACTCTTTCAGTTTGTGGTCCTTAAATTCATAAACCTTATTGGTTAAACCTTGAAGAAAATCACGGTCATGCGATACTAAAATCAGCGTACCTTCAAACTTTTTTAATGCTTCTTTCAACACATTTTTAGATTTGATATCTAAATGGTTGGTAGGCTCATCCATTATTAAGACGTTAAATGGCTGCAGCATTAATTTTGCCAACGCCAAACGGTTGCGCTCACCTCCAGAAAGCACACGTACGTATTTCTCAGCTTCATCGCCTCTAAACAAAAACGAACCTAAAATATCACGCACTTTACTTCTGTTTGTCTCGTTAGCAGCGTCTATCATGGTATCTAAAACCGTTTTATTGCCATCTAAATACTCCGCTTGATTTTGCGCAAAATAGCCAATTTGTACGTTATGCCCCAGTTTTAAATGTCCTTCGTACTTTATATCGCCCACCATTATTTTGGCCAAGGTAGATTTGCCTTGTCCGTTTTGCCCAACAAAAGCCGTTTTACTATCGCGTTCAACCAATAAACTTACGTTTTTAAATACTTGATTGTTACCATAGCTTTTAGATATTTTCTCCATTTCCACCACCACTTTTCCGGGCGTTATGGAAACAGGAAAGTTAAGCGTCATCACGCTATTGTCATCCTCATCAACTTCAATTCTATCAATCTTATCCAGTTTCTTTATTAGCGATTGCGCCATGGTTGCTTTTGATGCTTTGGCACGAAACTTTTCTATAAGCTTTTCGGTTTGTTCTATTTGTTTTTGTTGGTTTTTCTGAGAAGCCAATTGCTGTGTTCTTAATTCTTCACGCAACACCAAATATTTGGAATACGGTTTTGGATAATCGTATATTCTACCTAATGAAATTTCAATGGTTCTGTTGGTTACATTGTCTAAAAACATTTTATCATGCGATACAATGGCAACAGCTCCCGTATAATTTTTCAAAAACCCTTCCAACCAAATAATTGACTCAATATCCAAATGGTTGGTAGGCTCATCCAGTAATAATATATCGTTATTTTGAAGTAGTAATTTTGCCAACTCAATACGCATACGCCATCCACCAGAAAAAGTATCGGTTAGTTTATTAAAATCTTCACGTTTAAAACCTAAGCCTTGAAGAATTTTTTCGGTATCACCTTGGTAATTGTAACCTCCTAAAATTTCGTATTGGTGTTGAAGCTCGTTAATATCAACCATCAACTGGTGGTAACCTTCACTCTCATAATCGGTCCGTTCAGCCATTTGGGTATTAACCGCGTCCATTTTAGCTTCCAACTGTTTTATTTCGGTAAACGCTTCGTAAGCTTCCTCAAGCACCGTTCTACCTAAAATAAAATCAATATCCTGCTTTAAAAAACCAATTTTAAGTTCTTTATCTGTCGCTATCTGCCCCGTATCCGGCTCCATTTCTTTCGACAAAATTTTAAGCATGGTCGATTTTCCTGCGCCATTTTTTCCAATAAGGCCAACTCTATCGCCATTTACCAATTTAAAAGTAATATCTTCAAACAAGTATTCGCCTTGAAATGAAATCGATAAATTATGAATGTTCATCATAGAAATGTAACTTTTGCTACAGAAACTTACTTATTAAACCTTATTTTTGTCCTGTAATTGCGAATGCAAAAGTACATTAAATAATATGTTTAAAAAAGGCTCTAAATTATATAGTATTTTTACAGGTTCTTGCCCGAAATGTCACGAAGAATCCATGTTTAAAAACAAAAACCCATACATCCTTTCCGAAGCGCTTAGCATGAACGAAACATGCAGTAACTGCGGCACAAAATACAAGATTGAACCCTCGTTTTTTTATGGTGCCATGTACGTAAGTTATGCGGTGGGTATTGCCTTTGCCGTAGCTGCTTTTGTAATTTCGTTTGTTATTTTAAAGGCAAGTATTGATATCGTTTTTATATCCATTGTTGGCACTTTAATCGTATTCATGCCCATTATTATGCGACTTTCACGAAATATTTGGATCAACTTTTTTATGCACTACGATAAAACCCTGGCTAAGAAGAAATTGAATTAAGAATTACGAATTATGAATTACGAAAGTTGAAAAAACGGAACAACAGTGGTCTTCTAAAATCGTAAATCAAAATTTCAGCCTTTGGGCGTTACCCTAAAGGGTAGGGTTTGTAGTTTATCCTGAGCGCAGACGAAGGGTGCAAGTCCTCGCTCCTGCGTCGCTGTGGTCTTTTCACTTCACCCCCTAACGCACTATCAGCCAACTAACCGGAAAAACGAGCAATATCAATCTCTTTTTCAAGAGGTTCGCTCTTTTCAATAAAATTATAAAGTTTTTGCGCCACATATGGTCCAATCATAACGCCACGCGTTCCCAAACCGTTTAAAACAAACAGGTTTTTATATATGGGATGCGCACCAACCAACGGACGTCTATCTTTTACCGTAGGACGAATTCCAGCCACTTGATTTACTACCTCAAATTCACAATTAACAAGCTTTCTAATCTTGGTTTCAAGCTCTTCTTTGGCAATGTTTGTAACTTCGGCACTCAAATCCTTCCATTCATAAGTGGCACCAACTATATATAAATCGTCTCCTAACGGAATTAAAAAAACACCTGCTTTTAAAACATAGTCTATTTTTAAATTTGGCGCATGTATGGTTAGGAGTTCTCCCTTTGCTGGCACCAATGGTAAATGATTAAAAAACGGATTTTGTTTTACCCCAAAACCTTCAGCAAACACAATATGTTTTGCTTGGATATTCCCATATTGAATACTATCGGTTTCAATCTTTAAATCATCATAGTTAAAAACAGATTCAAAAAGTAAATTATTATTTAATAGATAAGATTTATAAGCATCCAGTAGCGCCTTTACATCTATACGGCCCGTTTCTAAAACCTCACCAAAACCAAAAGACGCATCTATGGATGGATTTTCGTTTTTAACTATTTTGGGCGACAAATAGTCTGAAAGTATGGGTTTATCAGAAGCCGTGAACCAATCGTTTTGTTCTTCTAATGATGCAAATTTTCGGTAAACCGGAATTTTATAATCCAACTTCTCATTTAATTCAGTCTCCAATTTAGCGTACATAGGCAGTGCTAAATCGAGCTGTTCCTTACATTTCCAAACAGGTGTAAATCGCTTTAAAACCACCGGATTGTACAAACCTCCCGCTACAGTTGATGATTGTTGCGATGCATTATCAAAAACCACGAACGTTCTATTGTTGGCTCTTAACTGTTCACAAAAGCTAATGCCTGCTAACCCAATTCCTACTACTATATAATCCACTTGCATCATGCCGCAAATATAAGAACATTTTGAAGTTTATTTTAAGGTTTAGATGGCACCCAACCTGAGAAATTATAAATATTTTTCTGCTAATCCGTAATCAATCATAATTAAATACTCCATGTCTGGTCGAGCGCAGTCGAGACCTTATTTTGAAGTTATTAAAGTTCAGTAACCTCTCGACTGCGCTCGAGGAGACAGTAATTTATGATTGATTACGGATATTAAAAAGATTTTTCACAAAAAAAACACCCACAAAATTTGCAGGTGTTTTAGGTGTTATAAATGAGGTTTTTAAATTAATATGTCCACATATCCAATTCAAAATCTCTAATTTTCTCTTTAATTCTTTCAGACTCCAACAGTTGCATTAAAGCATTATCTGATATGTATTCAGTAACAGCTCTATCGCCTTGTACATTTTCTTCTTTATAAATATAAGCTTGAAAACGTCTTGCATTCAACACATGATCGAATGAAAATGGCATCGAACTATTTTTGTTATTGAACGATTTAGCTTCGTGCAGTACGCCTCTAGCATCTGGGAAAAACACCCAAAATAATTCTACTAAATCTTGGGTATCAGAATCTATAAAGTTAACGTCTGGTGCTACTGGAGCAATTCCTAACAATCTGTATTTCATTTCAGATTGACGTTTATCAAAATACCAAAGTCCTTTAATGTGATATTCTGTAATGTCAGCAGCTGTAATATCTCTTCTATCGATATACTCAGCCGATAATTCTTCACCTGCGTTTAATTGTTCAATACCCAATTCGGTAGTGTCAACTTTTACCAATGAAGCTTCAATATCTTTTAAAGTACGCTTTGTTTTAAAATAAGAATCATCATAAATGTTTTTGATTTTTCCGTTTTTGATGTTCTTCATAAGTACATCATACAAACAACGTCTGTCGCTACCAATATTATTAGTATCTATTGGATAGTACAACGGAAAATTAGCACGTTCATCTAAAATGATTTTCTCCCAAACCATTTTAGAAAAAAGGATATCTCTATCGTCTACATAGCCATATTCTAATGGTTTATCATTGTCGATAGCCTTTTGTGCATCTGTTCTAACGCCTATTTCTTGTGGACTTTTAGCGTTTAGAATATTAGCTTGAGCAAATACTCCTGATACTGCAAAAACAGTTGTAACGGTTAATAAAAAACTTTTTAATTTCATCTTATATCGCATTTTAATTACTAGGAAATTAACCAAATGGCACTCCTAATATTTTAGTTTGTTAACTCGATAATGATTGGAGATACTTTTTTAAGTATCACGCTAACACCGCTAGCTTTAGCTTCAATATCGAATATTTGAACGTCTGTTCCTCTTTTAGCTTTAAGTAATGCTGATTTAGCTCTACTATCAAGCTTGTTTCCATTTACATCTATGGTTGGTTGCCCTGGTACTTTAAATTTGAACCCTGTAACATTTAATGGTAATTCGAAATCGAAATCATCAAACTTCGCTCCAACTGTTGAAATTTCAAGAGCGTTGCGTTGCATTTTAATAGCGCCGTCTTCACCTCTTATGGTTCCAGTTGGTTTTGGTAAATCTTTAATTCTGAAAGTTGCTCTATCACCTACTGGTTTACCATCAGGCAATTTTCCTGTAACGTTAATAGTAACTTCTCTACCTTGAATTCTTGTAGCATCCATAACATATTTGCTGCCGCTTACTCTACTCAATCCTTGTGCTGAAGCGGATACATTGTTATCGGGAATACCCGCAAAAGAAATAGTCATAGGGTTTTGAACACCACGGTAAACTACGTTCATTTTATCTGCTGAGATAGTTGCTGAATTTGGTTTAGCTACAGTTGCGAATGATGATTTTACAGGAACTTTAGTTTCTTTACCATCTTCTAAGAAAATTAAGTTACCTTCAATTTTATGTTCACCAACACCACCTGTTCCAATTTTCAACTTCACTTTACCTTCTGAAATTTCATATTGATTAGATGCTAAAGGTCTTCCGTCTAAAGTTAATTCAACTCTGCTTGGTTTTGTTGAAGAATCTTTACGACCTAATACTATTTGACCATCAAACTCTTCTCCATTAAAATAAGCTGATTTTGAAGTTTCCATTAAGGTGGTATAATTGGTCATAGACAACTGAATTGCCTGAGTGCCTGCCAACATGGTTGATAATACTTCTGATTGTGTTGTTTTAATATCAGTTTGAATTTGCGTCATTTTTGTTAACGATGCTACTAAAGGAAATCCTTTATAGTGATAATCTAACCAACTTTGTTTATTACCGTCTCTATTGGTTACATCGTCAGTGCTAAATTTTTCTTTTACATCTTTAACAACATTTTGCATTCCTTTTTCGCCAGCTAATATCTTAATTACACCGTCTCTATAAGCTGCCATTTGAGCTAAAAACTCTTCACCTGCTGGCTTTAATTTTGCGCCTTTAAAGAAATTTTCGTCAAGGTAATCGCCTTTGTCCATTATTTCATAATCTGTAGGATCGTCTAGTTTTGCAACCATGTTACCCTTCAAGGTTTCTAAATAAGTGTCGAATTTTGATGCCAATTCACCTATTTGGTCTGCTTTAGATTTTAATGATACATATTTTTCCGGTTGATCTTCTGCTTTTTGTTCTAAGTTTGCCATGAAAGCTGTATTTCTTTCACCTGTAGCTTGATTAGACTCGGTAAGCTTTTCGTTCATTAATCCGAATGCTGAAAGCACTTCTTTAGACATATTTAATGCGAGCATCGCTATAAATATTAAATACATCAGATTAATCATTTTCTGTCTGGGTGATAAATTTCCTCCTGCCATGTCTAATTAGGTTTTTGGTTAATTATTAAATTTGGGATTAACCCCTAATTAGTTCTTATTCATAGCAGATAGCATACCACCGTATACACCATTTAATGAAGATAAGTTAGATGCTAAAGATTGCATTTGTTCTTTTAATTTAGCCGCATTTTCAACAGACTCCTCATTAATAGTTGCTTGTCTACTAGCACTTTCTAACTGTACTTTATATAAGCTGTTTAAAGATTCCATTTGTGCTGCTGCCAATGATAGCTCTTCACTGTATTTTTTAGAAGCCTCAATAGAATTTGCACTAGATGACATATTTTTTGCTGCACCTTCAAAGTTTTTAATACTTTCTCCTAAACTTGCCATTAATTCACCATCAATTTTAGCGTCTTTTAATAACTCGTCTAATTTTTTGGATAATAAACCTTGTGGGTTTTCGCTTTTTTCTTTTTTGTTAGATTCTCCTCCAGCTAATTCTGGGTACACTAAAGACCAATCTAAATCTTCATCAACTGGTTCGAATGCTGATAATGCAAAAATAATTGCTTCGGTAACAAGACCTAATGTTAACATGGCGTTACCTGTGATAGGTCCAAACTCCATATGAGTAATTTTAAATAGAGCTCCAATAATTACAATTGCCGCTCCTAATCCGTAAGCCATATTCATGAACTTTTTACTTGCTTTTGACTGTGCCATAATTTCGATTTTTTAATTTAAGTAAATACTTAAGTAGGTTAATTAATAGGTTAAATTTATTATTGATTCGATTTTTGATTAAAATGTATTCGTTTTATTACTATTTACCAGTTACTTGTGTCCCCATGTAATCTTGAACTGTTCTAAAACCAATATAGCTTCTTGCAGAATCTGCATATTCGTAATCTCTTGAACTTACTTGTAAAAAGTATGCTACATCTTTCCAAGAACCACCTCTAACAATTTTACGTTGATTGTTTTTATCATTAACACTTGGGTTAATGGTTGATGTATATTCATAAGACGACGGATCATACGAAGCGTTTACCCACTCTGCCACGTTACCTGCCATATTATACAAATTGTAATCATTAGGTTCATAAGACTTAGCTTCTACAGTATATAATGCTTGGTCTGCAGCGTAATCACCCCTTACAGGTTTAAAGTTTGCCATAAAACAACCTCTATCACTTTTTGCGTAAGGTCCTCCCCAAGGATATGTTGCAGCTTGCAGGCCTCCACGAGCGGCATATTCCCATTCAGCTTCAGATGGTAACCTGAATGTATTTACCATTGTAGCTCCTTTTCTTGATTTTTGATATGAGTTTTTCTTAATAGTTCTCCACTCACAAAATGCTTTTGCTTGTTTCCAAGTAACACCAACTACAGGATAATCGCTATAAGCATCATGCCAAAAATAGTCGTTATGCATTGGCTCGTTGTAAGAATAAGCGAAATCTCTAATCCAAACAGCAGTATCTGGATATACTTCTATTTCTTCTTTCACAATGGCATCTCTACGTTTAATCCCTCTGTTTCTAGCAGCTTCTTGGATATCCATATAGCTATATTGGAACTTAAACTTTTTTACATCCCAAGTACGTTGACCATTGTAAGAATCTTCTAAAGGCAAGTACATGGTGTCCATAACTTCAGTATAATATTCATCTGGATATTTAGAAGTATCGAAAATTAAATCAATATCACGGTTGATTTTTCTTCCTTCATACCCTGTTGGGCCTAAACCTGTGTAGTTTTCGAACATGTACTTTTCGTAAACCGACATATTGGCTGTATCTGCATCTTTAAAAGCAAATTCACCAATACCACCATCATCTGGCACCTTTCCAACTTCATCGGCCAAAACCGCCAACTTCATTCTGATAATAGAATCTCTTACCCAATTAACAAACTCGCGGTATTCGCTATTTGTTATTTCAGTAGCATCCATATAAAAGGCTCTTACTGTTGCGGTTTTTGCTGGAGCATCTTGCACACCGGCTAAATCGTCATCACCTTTACCCATTATAAACGCACCACCTGGAATTAGTTCCATTCCATAAGGTTTTTCTGGGTGCCATTTTTTTCCTTTAACACCAACTAACTCGCCCTTGTCGTTTGAGCCACAACTAGCAAGTATTGTCATTACTGCGGTTAATAATATAAACTTCTTCATATCCATAGAAAACTCGAGGTTAATTATTTAAGCTTTATTTTGAGAGCGTAAACATATTTATATATTTTTTAAAAAACAACTTTTTTATAGAAAAAAATACGTTTCATCGTAAAAAAATAACGTTTTACCGATGAAATGTACACTTAAGCTGTTTTAAATGTTAAATACAATTCTTTTGGAACGCTTTATACCAGCGGTCTGGCACCTTATTATCACAGGCATCTAGATAATCTTGGTGCATGCAAGGTAATAACGTATGTCTCTTTAATTTATTATTAATTTCTGATAAAAAAGGAATTTCAATCCACCATCTGCCTGTTTTATTGCTTTTATAAAACACCAATTCCTGAGATTCTACCAGGGTTATATATTTTTGATAACTGCTATCATCTGTAAAATCATCATCTTTTACTCTATAATTAACACCTTCTATAAAGTACCAAAGCATTTGGGATATTAACATGGAAGTAATATCATCATCCTTAGAAGGCTTATACTCATAAATACCAAAAGAACTCACTTTATTGCTGATACCTGCATAACGAGCTATGGCACAAATTTCTTTTCCGGTAAGCCCATTAGGTGAAAACTTTTGATTTAAACTGACTTCGGATGCCTTTACCGAACTTAAATCGACACTTACAATATTAGCGTCTCGCATTACAGGTTCGGCAATAGTAATGTCTTTTGATACATCTCCTAATCTATAGGATTCAAAATAAAGACTATCCATTAAATCCTTTTCTTCCTGCGAATTAAAATAGGTTTGATAACCTATGGTTGCATAATTAAACAGATTATAAGGTTGATCTAAAATTATTTTACCTACAAAACTGTCATTTTTTATGGGTTTGCTAGAATCACCTAAATCAAATTTACAATCCACATTCACTATATTCACCATTGGCATAATAGTATCGTATGCTCTGTAATTAGGGTAGGTAAGATCTTGGGTTCCTCCTAATATAATAGGTATGATGTTTTTTTTAATTAAAATAGCAATGGTTGTTTTTAAAGCAAAGTAGGTATCTTCTACACTTTCTCCTTTATTAATGTTACCTAAATCGGCAATAGTAGTATGCCAACTCCCTGGAAAAAGACCATAAAATGACTTGCGGATTTCGTTTAATTGAAACTCCTCTCCTATATAATTAACATCATTTCTATTTTCAAGAACGCCAAGAACAGCAATATTTACGCCTTCTAAATCTGGAATTCCTTTTTGTGCAGAATGAATTCTAATTTTTCTACCCAATGCTTGTAAAGAGAGTAACTCGTTATGAGCCAAAACCACATCTGAAACAGGTGAAAGAAAATTAAAATTCATTTAAAATATACTGTTTTGTATTAAAAGTTTTTTCTCCATTAGCTTACATACAAATATGACAAGAAATAGTGACTTATTGCGTGTGGTTAACATAAAAATAATCTGCAAAAAATTAAAATTTAACAATTTAAGGCACTGCTTTTTATCTTTTACTGAAAAGTACCGAAAATTTATTTCTTCTTTGCAGTAGGCTTCTTTTTTGCTGCTTTTTTCTTGGGTGCTTTAGCTTCAATTAAAGCTTTGGCTTCTTCTAAAGTCATTTTCGATACATCAACCGACTTATCCAACTCCACTTTAATTTTCCCTTTCAGTACATTGTGTCTTCCCCAACGGGCTTTTTCAACACGAATACCTTCTTCTTCCCAATTATGGATAACCTTATCAATGTCTTTTTGGATTTTGGTCTCGATAAGTTCCACAATATCTTTATCTGATAAGTTGTCCCAATCGTATTTACTGTTCACGTTAATGAACATATTGTTCCATTTGATAAAGGGTCCAAAACGTCCTTTTCCTTTTTGAACAGGTAATTTTTTATAGGTATAAATTGGGGCATCGGCCTCCTCTTTTTCTTTAATTAAAACAATGGCATCATCCAACTCCACACTTAAAGGATCTACGCCTTTTGGAAGCGAAACAAAAGCATCACCAAACTTAACATAAGGTCCAAAACGTCCGTTATTTACCTCAACCTCTTCACCTTTATAGGTGCCTAAATTTTTAGGAAGTTGAAATAAATCCATCGCTTCTTCGTAAGTAATGGTATTTAATTGTTGATCTGGACTTAAGCTTGCGAACTGAGGTTTTTCATCATCATCAGGCGTTCCAATTTGCACCATGGGTCCAAATTTACCCAAACGCACACTTACTTGTTTACCTGTTTTGGGGTCGGTTCCTAAAACTCGTTCGCCCGATTCTCTATCAGCGTTTTCTTGAACATCTTCAACCTGTGGATGAAAGTCTTTATAAAAGGCTTTCATCATTTTAGTCCAATCTTCTTTTCCTTCAGCAATGTTATCGAAATCTTCTTCAACTTTAGCCGTGAAATTGTAATCTAAAATATGTTCAAAATGATTCACCAAAAAATCGGTAACAATCATTCCAATATCCGTTGGCACCAATTTCCCTTTATCAGATCCTACTTTTTCGGTAAGTGTTTTGTCTTTTACCACACCTTTTTTAAGTATAAGCTGTGTGTAAGCGCGCTCAACACCTTCAACCGTACCTTTTTCAACATAATTTCTTTGTTGAATGGTTGAAATAGTTGGCGCGTAAGTTGACGGACGCCCGATACCCAATTCCTCCAATTGTTTTACCAAAGAAGCTTCGGTGTATCTGTATGGCGGACGTGTATAACGCTCGGTAGCTGTTATATAATTATTAAGCAAGGTTTCGTTGGTTCTCATTGCCGGAAGCATACCTTCTTGCTCTACATCTTCATCATCGGTACTTTCTAAATAAACTTTTAAAAACCCATCAAACGTGATAACTTCTCCATTTGCTGTAAAAGTTTCATTGTGGGTTGATGCTGCAATTTTTACATTGGTACGTTCCAATTCCGCCTCACTCATTTGTGATGCGATGGCGCGTTTCCAAATTAAATCGTACAAACGAGCCTGATCTCTATCAATATCAACCGAATGCACTGCAAAATCGGTAGGACGGATGGCCTCATGCGCTTCTTGAGCGCCTTTGGCTTTTCCTGTGTAATTTCTTGGTTTACTATATTTTGAACCAAAAGCACTTTCTATTTCTGCTTTAGCGCCATTTCGAGCTTCATCCGATAAATTCACACTATCAGTTCTCATATATGTAATTAAACCCGCTTCGTATAGGCGTTGCGCCATCGTCATGGTTTTACTTACCGAAAAATAAAGTTTACGAGATGCTTCTTGCTGTAATGTTGAAGTTGTAAAAGGAGCTGCTGGCGATTTTTTAGCTGGCTTTTTCTCTAGATCTGAAACCTTAAAAGTAGCTGTAGCATTTTTTTCTAAAAACTTTTGGGCTTCTTCTTTGGTTGAAAAGGTTTTAGGCAACTTCGCCTTAAAAGTTTGTCCTTCTTCATTTGAAAACTCAGCATCAATTCTATAGGATGCTTCTGCCATAAAATTTTGAATATCGCGTTCACGCTCTACAATCAATCTAACTGAAACCGATTGAACACGACCTGCCGATAAACCCCCTTTTACTTTACGCCAAAGAACGGGTGACAGCTCATACCCTACAATTCTATCCAATACACGACGTGCTTGTTGCGCATCTACCAAATCGTAATCAATGCCTCTAGGGTTTTCAATGGCTTTTTGAATGGCCGTTTTAGTAATTTCATGAAAAACGATACGTTTTGTTTTGTTTTTATCCAATTTTAAAGTTTCTGCCAAATGCCATGCAATAGCTTCTCCCTCGCGGTCCTCATCACTTGCCAACCAAACCATATCGGCATTTTTAGCTAAGTCTTTCAGTTTTTTTACAACTGCTTTTTTATCTTTTGAAACTTCATATTTTGGTTTAAAATCACCCTCAACATTCACACCCAATTCCTTTGAAGGAAGGTCTGCTATATGCCCAAAACTAGACTCTACTTTAAAATCTTTTCCTAAAAATTTCTCGATAGTTTTTGCCTTTGCAGGTGACTCTACAATTACTAAATTCTTCGCCATACTTGATTTTTTCTAGCTACAAATGTATATGAAAAAAAGTTTATCTGCCTAATTTTAGGGATTATCTGTTTTACTTTCAAATAAAAAAAGCTGCATTTTCAAATGAAACACAGCTTTTTTTATGAAGATTTTTATGATTTACTCATAAGACATTCCATAACTTTCTTTATCTCCGTGGCTTTCCTTTTTATCAAAACCAACAGATTCTTTATAGATGAAGTAAATGGGTAGGTATGAAAATGATGCCGTTACATAAATACCTACACAACACATCAACATACCAACTATTCCCGCTAAAAACCCAGAAACAATCATCAAACCAAAAGTTAATAACCATTTCTTATTTCCTAACTTAAATCCTGCTTTTACAATTTCAGATGTCGATAATTCAGGATTGAAAGCAAAAATAGCATTCATCAAAGCTAAAGGAACCATCACATATATTATAGGTAAAAAACATAACAACATAGCTGCAACCGAAATACCGAAAGTAGCTAGAGACAACTTAATAACTTTGCCCAAATACGGTTTCTTTAGATAGTAGAAATAATCATCAGCGCCCATTTCTTCTAAATCCTTCAACTTACAGATTCTATAAAAAGAGGCTTTCATACCAAAACCAATAACCATGGCAAAAATTGAGAAAAGAATTGCAAATATGACAAATGGAATCATTAATAACGGTCTAAAATCCTGCATGTTCTCCATATTTTGAAATGATTGCGGGTCAATCAACCCCATTCCAAGCATTGGCAAATACATTATGATATAAAAAGGCACCATTAAAAGCATGATTAGTAATAACATAACCAAACCTTGAACCCAAACTTTTTTAAATAGTTCGATGGATTGATTAAAAATGGTTCCAAAATCTAAAGCTTTTGCCTTCTCAATTTTATCTAATAAAGTGTCAATTGTATTCATTTATAGGAAGTATTGGTTAGTTTTCTACCAAAGTAAATACATTCCTATATATTTTCAAAATTTAATAAATTTTTAAATATGACACTTTGTCACAAAACATAAATATATTGTATCTTTGCATGCTTATTGAAAATACGTGTTTACAGCAAACTATGGAAAAGATAATAGACGAAAATAAACAAGGGGAAACTTTAGTTATTGAACAGAAAGAAGGCAACAAACGCAAACTTTTTATTGAAAGTTATGGTTGCGCTATGAATTTTAGCGATAGCGAAATTGTTGCTTCCATTTTAGCAGACCAAGGTTTTAACACCACCCAAAATTTAGAAGATGCCGATTTAGTTTTGGTAAACACCTGTTCTATTCGCGATAAAGCAGAACAAACCGTTCGTAAACGTTTAGAAAAATACAATGCAGTAAAACGCTCGCACAACCCTAAAATGAAAGTTGGTGTTTTGGGCTGTATGGCTGAACGACTGAAAACTAAATTTTTAGAAGAGGAAAAAATTGTTGATTTGGTGGTTGGACCCGATGCTTATAAAGATTTACCAAACCTTTTAGCTGAAGTTGACGAAGGACACGACGCCATTAACGTAATTCTTTCTAAAGAAGAAACGTATGGTGATATTTCTCCCGTACGTTTAAACAGCAATGGCGTTACCGCTTTTGTTTCTATTACACGTGGTTGCGATAATATGTGTACGTTTTGCGTGGTGCCTTTTACCCGCGGACGCGAACGCAGTAGAGACCCACAAAGTATTATTGAAGAGATTAACGATTTATGGAGCAGAGGTTATAAAGAAGTAACCCTTTTGGGCCAAAACGTTGATAGTTACCTTTGGTACGGTGGCGGCTTGAAAAAGGATTTTGAAAAAGCATCCGATTTACAAAAAGCTACAGCCGTTAATTTTTCCAACCTATTAGATATCTGTGCAAAAGCACAACCTAAAATGCGTATTCGTTTTTCAACCTCCAATCCTCAAGATTTAACGATGGATGTGGTTGAAACCATGGCAAAACACCCTAATATTTGTAATCATATCCATTTACCGGTACAAAGTGGAAGCAACCGTATTTTAAAAGAAATGAACCGTTTGCACACGCGCGAAGAATACATGCAATTGATTGATAATATTAAGCGTGTTATTCCAGATTGTGCCATCAGTCAAGATATGATTGTTGGATTTCCTACCGAAACGGAGGCAGATTTTCAAGATACGGTTTCGTTAATGGACTATGTAAAATACGATTTTGGTTATATGTTCACCTATTCTGAACGCCCAGGAACGTTGGCAGAACGTAAAATGGAAGATGATGTTCCTGAAGAAACAAAAAAACGAAGACTTGCTGAAATGGTTGAGCTTCAACAAAAGCACAGCGGCTTCAGAACCAGACAAAACTTAAACACGGTTGTAGAAGTGCTTATTGAAAAAGAGTCTAAAAAATCTAGTGAACATTGGTCTGGAAGAACCCAACATAGTTTGGTTACGGTTTTCCCAAAAGGCAACTATAAAATTGGCGATTTTGTAAATGTACAAGTTACCGATTGCACCAGTGCGACACTTATTGGGGAAGCGATTGGGTATTCAATTAATATTTGAAAATTAACAATGATTAAGTTCAAAACTTTTCAACTTTTAACTTTCAACTTTTAACTTAATAATGGAATCAATTCAAGCTATAAAACAACGTTTTGGTATTATTGGCAATACTCGTGCACTAAATCGTGCCATAGAAAAAGCGATTCAAGTGGCTCCTACCGATATTTCCGTGTTGGTTACTGGCGAAAGTGGCGTGGGTAAAGAAAGTATTCCAAAAATAATACATCAGCTTTCACACAGAAAACACAACAAGTACATTGCGGTAAACTGTGGCGCAATCCCCGAAGGCACTATAGACAGTGAACTTTTCGGTCATGAAAAAGGGTCGTTTACAGGAGCAACCCAAACCCGTGAAGGTTATTTTGAAGTAGCCGATGGCGGTACTATTTTTTTAGATGAAGTTGGCGAGCTTCCGCTTACCACCCAAGTACGCTTATTACGTGTTTTGGAAAATGGCGAGTTTTTAAAAGTAGGTTCCAGCAAAGTGCAAAAAACCAATGTGCGTATTGTGGCGGCTACCAACGTGAATATGTTTGAAGCCATTGAAAAAGAAAAGTTTCGTGAAGATTTATTTTACCGTTTAAGCACCGTAGATATTCATTTACCTCCACTTCGCGATAGGCAAGAAGACATACATTTATTGTTTAGAAAATTCGCTAGCGATTTTGCTCTTAAATACAAAATGCCCACCATCAAACTTACAGATGCAGCGGTACAAATGCTTTTAAAACACCGTTGGGCAGGAAACATTCGTCAGTTACGAAACATTGCCGAACAATTGTCGGTTTTAGAACAAAACAGAACCATTTCTGCCGAAACCCTAAAAAGTTATTTGCCCGCAACATCTAGCAATTTACCCGCAGTCATCAAAACTTCAAAAGCTGAAAGCGATTTTAGTAGCGAACGCGAAATTCTATACAAAGTGTTGTTTGATATGAAAAGCGACTTGAACGATTTAAAGAAGCTTACTTTAGAACTGATGAAAAACGGCAACACCAAAGATGTTGAAAAAAACAATGAAAGCTTAATTCAGAAAATTTATGGCAATGATGAAGACGACGCTGAATATGAAGAAGATACTGTAGACAATAACGAAGTGCTTTCTATTCCAGAACATGCGGTAAAACGCGATGCTTTAGATACAATTCCAGACAAATATCATTTTGCTGAAGAAATTGAAGAAGAAGAAACCTTATCGTTACAAGACAAAGAATTGGAATTAATAAAAAAATCGCTTGAACGTCATCAAGGAAAGCGTAAATTAGCAGCTGCTGAATTAGGTATTAGCGAGCGTACGCTTTACAGAAAAATAAAACAATACGATCTGTAAATCATCGTTACTTTAAAAATGTTTTTCAGGGAATTATCAAAACAATGAAACAATTAAAACATCTCTTTTTATTATTAATCACGCTAACTTTAATGGGTTGTGGATTTTACTCTTTTACAGGCGCTTCTGTCCCTGCTAATGTAAAAACCTACCAAGTAAATCGTTTTGAAAACAATGCCCTTTTAGTTGAACCTGGTTTGGAACGCGATTTTAAAATTGCTTTGGAAGATTTAATTCAAAATCAAACCAACTTAAATCTTGTGCCATCTAATGGCGATTTAGTTTATGAAGGCGAAATAACCGATTATCGTATATCACCCACCACAGCAACATCACAAAATACAGCAGCACAAAATAGATTAACCATAAGTGTTAAAATCAGGTTTTTCAATAGAAAAAAAGAAGAAGATGATTTAGAACAAAGTTTTTCGTTTTTCTATGATTACGCAGGGAGTTCCCAATTAATTGGCGCAACAAAAACGACGGCTCACGAAGAAATTTTCGAACGTTTAACCCAAGATATTTTCAATGCTACTTTAGCGAAATGGTAATACAGTCACAGTTTTCAGTCACAATAAACATCAATTACTAGAAATATAATTAAATTTGGCTAAGCCAATGAACAATACCGATTTTACATACTTACTTCAGCATCCGCAAAGCATTACCCACCAGCAAACCGAAGCTGTAAAATCTATTATTGATGAATTTCCTTATTTTCAATCGGCACGCGCATTGTACCTTAAAGGTTTAAAAAGCCAAAGCAGTTTTAAATATAACCAAGAACTTAAAACCACTGCTGCTTATACAACCGACAGAAGTATTTTATTCGATTTTATAACTTCAGAGATATTCATTCAAAATGAAATCTCAGAATTAATAAAACAAAATACCGATCAATTAAAGGATATTGATGTTAATGTTGAAGATATTTCAGTAAACAAAAAGGTAACTATCGACGATAATTTAAACAAACAAATTACCGAAACCACAGGTGTTTTAGACCCTTCTTTATTTGAACCTAAAGAAACACAGCCTAGTAAAATAGCCCATTTTGATTTAGATGAAACGGAATCCAACGATGAAAAAACTCCCGTAACACCATCTGCCAGCAGTATTTTAAAATTAGGAAAACCGTTTGAGTTTGATAGAAACGAAACCCATTCTTTTAACGAATGGTTGAACCTAACACGTTTCCAACCCATTGAAAGGACTGAAAAACCTGCAAGAAAAACAGAAGAAACCAATACTAATTCAAACTCAGATAAACTTAAAAAATTTGAATTAATTGAAGAATTTATCAACAAAAACCCAAAAATAAATCCGAGCACATTTTCACCTTCCAAAGTAAATTTGGCCGAAGCACAAATGATACAACCCGAAGCTTTAATGACCGAGACGTTGGCACGAATTTATGTTGAACAAAAGAACTATAAAAAAGCAATTCAATCTTATAAAATTTTAAGTTTGAAATATCCAGAAAAAAGTGGTTTCTTTGCAGACCAAATTAAGGCAGTAGAACAAATACAAGAACAAAATAACAAGAAATAATGAGTACGTTTACAATATTTTTAGCATTAATAGTTGTGGTAGCATTTTTACTAATTGTAGTAATCATGGTTCAAAACCCTAAAGGTGGTGGGCTATCTTCATCTTTTGGTGGTGGCGGCACACAACAATTAGGAGGTGTAAAAAAGACAACAGACTTTTTAGATAAAAGCACCTGGACATTAGCAACTTTATTATTGATATTAATTTTATTATCTAATGTTGCCATCAACAGAGGTGGTGAAAGTGCAGATTCTAAAGCTTTGGATTTAGATACAACCACATCGCAACCTTTGCCAAAACCAGCACAACCAACAAACGATACTGCTCCGGCAGAATAAGTTATGCCACTATAAAAAATAGCAAAATGCCAACTTAAAATAAGTTGGCATTTTTTGTTACTGTAAGTTTGTCAGTTTACCAGCATTGGCACACTTTTAGACTAATACAATCCCGTAAACATTAATTTTTAACTTAAAAATATTTCATATGTCATTAAACATTAAACCATTAGCAGACCGCGTTCTTATTGAACCTGCTCCCGCTGAAACTAAAACAGCATCCGGAATCATCATTCCAGATAACGCTAAAGAAAAACCGCAAAAAGGAACTGTTGTTGCCGCTGGTAAAGGCACCAAAGACGAGCCTATTACCGTTAAAGTTGGCGATACTGTTTTATATGGTAAATATGCTGGCACCGAACTTAAATTAGAAGGTAAAGATTATTTAATAATGCGCGAAAGCGACATATTAGCAATTATCTAAAAGCTATACGCAATAAGCTTTAGGCTAAAAGCATGAGAGACTTTAAAAAGTATCATATTTGGAATTTGAGTCATGAATTAACCTTAGAAATTTACTCTATTACTAACTCATTTCCAAAAGACGAAATTTACGGTTTAACCTCTCAAATAAGAAGATCTTCAGCCTCAATACCTACAAATATTTCGGAAGGCTGTGGCAGAGATTCAGATTTAGAATTCAATAGATTTCTAACTATAGCATTAGGGTCGGCTAGCGAAACCGAATACTTAATCATTTTAGCAAAAGATTTAGGTTATATAGAAGATAACCAAGCTAATGCTCTTATTGAAAAAGTAAACGTAATTAAAAGTAAAACACATCAATTAAAACAAAAATTAAAATAGCTTATGGCATAAAGCCTAAAGCATAAAATCAAAAAAATTATGGCAAAAGATATAAAATTTGATATTGAAGCACGCGACGGTTTAAAACGTGGTGTTGACGCTCTAGCAAATGCAGTAAAAGTAACATTAGGTCCCAAAGGTCGTAACGTTATTATTGGTAAATCTTTCGGAGCACCTCAAGTAACTAAAGATGGGGTTTCTGTAGCGAAAGAAATTGAATTAAAAGACGCCCTAGAAAATATGGGCGCACAAATGGTAAAAGAAGTAGCTTCTAAAACCAACGATTTAGCTGGTGATGGAACAACTACCGCTACCGTTTTAGCACAAGCTATTGTAAAAGAAGGTTTAAAAAACGTGGCTGCGGGTGCAAATCCTATGGATTTAAAACGTGGTATAGACAAAGCGGTTGAAGCTATTGTTAAAGACCTTGAAAAGCAATCTAAAAAAGTTGGCAACTCTTCTGAAATGATTAAGCAAGTGGCTTCTATTTCAGCTAATAACGACGAAACTATAGGTGATTTAATCGCTAAAGCTTTCAGTAAAGTTGGAAAAGAAGGTGTTATCACTGTAGAAGAAGCTAAAGGTATGGACACCTATGTAGATGTTGTTGAAGGTATGCAATTTGATAGAGGTTATTTATCTCCTTACTTCGTAACGGATACTGATAAAATGATTGTTGATTTAGACAATCCTTACATCTTATTATTTGACAAAAAGATTTCAAACTTACAAGAAATACTTCCCATATTAGAACCAGTAGCGCAATCTGGTCGTCCATTATTAATTGTTGCTGAAGATGTTGACGGTCAAGCCTTAGCGACTTTAGTAGTAAACAAATTACGTGGTGGATTAAAAATTGCAGCCGTAAAAGCTCCAGGATTTGGCGACAGACGTAAAGCTATGCTTGAAGACATCGCTATTTTAACTGGTGGAACCGTTATTTCTGAAGAACGTGGTTTCACTTTAGAGAATGCTGATTTAAGCATGTTAGGTACTGCTGAAACTGTAACAGTTGACAAAGACAATACAACAATTGTGAATGGTTCTGGTGATGCTAAAGATATTAAAGGGCGTGTAAACCAAATTAAAGCACAAATTGAAACAACAACGAGCGATTACGATAAAGAAAAACTACAAGAGCGTTTAGCTAAATTAGCTGGTGGTGTTGCTGTTCTTTATGTTGGTGCTGCTTCTGAAGTTGAAATGAAAGAGAAAAAAGACCGTGTGGATGATGCGTTACACGCTACAAGAGCTGCCGTTGAAGAAGGTATTGTTGCTGGTGGTGGTGTTGCTTTGGTTAGAGCAAAATCGGTTTTAGAAAAAATAACTACTGAAAACCTTGATGAAACAACAGGTATTCAAATTGTAGCACGTGCAATTGAATCGCCATTACGTACCATTGTTGAAAATGCAGGTGGCGAAGGTAGCGTTGTAGTATCTAAAGTAATGGAAGGCAAAGGATCGTTTGGTTACGATGCGAAGTCTGAAACTTATGTAGATATGCTAAAAGCAGGTATTATCGATCCTAAAAAAGTAACGCGCATTGCTTTAGAAAATGCAGCTTCAGTAGCAGGAATGATTCTAACTACCGAGTGCGCTTTAATTGATATTAAAGAGGACGCTCCAGCTATGCCAGGTGGTATGGGTGGCGGTATGCCAGGAATGATGTAATCGAGAGCCTCGATACGCAAATATTTTAAAAACGCTTCAATTGATTTTGAGGCGTTTTTTTTGCTTTTAAGGTTCAACCATTTGCCCAATTGGCAAATCAAACCAAAATACAGAACCCTCACCAACCTTACTCGACACATCTATATTGGTTTGATGCAATTCTAAAATCTTCTTCACAATAGCCAAACCTATTCCCATACCCTTTTTAGCGACTCTGTCTTTACCCAATTGTTTATGGCGTTCAAAAATATGTGTTATCTCTTCTGCTGCTATGCCTATACCGGTATCTACAATTTCAACTTTTACATGAGATTTAGATTCTTTGAGCTTAATGACAATACTTCCTCCTTCAGGCGTAAACTTCATAGCATTATCTAATAAATTTTGAAATACACGCTCTGTTAGCGCTATATCCGCAAAAACGGTTGGTAATTTTTGAGACGCTTCAAGTTGTAATGTAATAGACTTTTCCTCTGCCTTAAATTTGTACGCCATCAATATATCAGACACTAACTCGTTCAACAGAAAAGGTTCTTTCTCCGGTTTTACTAGATTCGCCTCCAATTTAGCGTATTGAAATAACTGATCGACTAAAACTGAGAGTTTCTTTGTCTTATCATGCATAATATCCAAATACTTCTCCCTGTCAGCTTCCGAAAGATTATCCATTTTAATCATTAGAGTTTCAATATAGCCTTGAATGATGGAAAGCGGTGTTCTTAAATCGTGAGAGATATTAGCAATTAATTCCTGTCGGTATTTATCGGTTGCAGTAATCTTATCAAAATTATCAACAATAACATCGGCCATTTCGTTAAACGTTGTACTAAGCATACCCAAATCACCTCTGTCATGTTCCTCTATTCTAGCCGAGTAATCCCCCTCTTTAAATCGTTTTACGGTAGCCGTAACTTTACTTATGCTATTGGTCATTAAATAGAATATAGCCACACCAACAATGAATGCCACTACTAAAGCCATAAAGAAACTATAACTCCCCAATTTTAAATAAAATTGACTATTTAACGACTTTAAAATTTCCCTTTGCTTAGCGCTCGCAAGTACCGCATAAACATAACCACTTAATGTTCCACTTTCATAAACAGGTGCCACCGAAAATATACTAAGTTCGTCGGGCTGCTTTGGATTATCTCCCAGAGGACGTTTCCCTTCGCCATTCAACCAAGCATGAACCTTATCCATATCTACTTTATTCATATGAACCGTTGTATCCGGTACAACGTAATCTACAATCACTCCTTCGGGATTTAACAAATACACCTCAACACTAGGGTTGGCCACCATGGTCGAATGAATAATATCATGAGTAACAGCCGTATCTGGCTTTCCATTTTTAAACGGCTGTGTAACCGATGCCAAATGCCCCGCAATATCACCATATAACTTCTGATTAGCATCAGTATAATAGGTTTTGGAGAATTGTGAAGCAATAATCACGAAGACAATTCCTAACACAATAAGCAATACAGTAAAGACTCCTGTAATTTTCCAAAAAAGCAAATTACCTTTTATTTTATATAATTGCATAATTTATAATTCTTCATTAAACCTATAGCCCACACCCCAAGTGGTTAAAATATATTGAGGATTAGATACATCTTTTTCAATCTTTCCCCGAAGCCTATTGATATGGCTATTAACTGTATGTTCATAACCTTCAAAATCATAACCCCAAACCAATTTCAACAAGCGTTTTCGGTTAAAACTTTTACCGGGATTTGAAATGAGCAACACCAACAAATCAAATTCCATGGGAGACAGTTCTATTCTCGACTCTCCTATCATGACTTTACGCTTGTCGATATCGACTTGTAAATCTGCGAAACAGATAACGGATGAAGCAGCAAACGTATCATTTAAATACGAATTGTTCTCCTTACGGCGGAAAATAACTTTAACCCGTGCTATTAATTCCCGAATGCTAAAGGGCTTGGTAAGATAATCATCTGCTCCGGTTTCTAGACCTATCACCTTATCAATCTCTTCCGATTTCGCAGTAAGCATTAAGATCGGTGTATAAATATTGTTTTTCCTTATTCTTCGACAAATTTCAATACCGCTTAAACCGGGTAACATTAAATCCAGAATAATTAAATCGTATTGCCCATTAAAAGCTAAGTCCAACCCCTTTTTCCCTTCGGTTGCCACTTCTATACTGCACCCCAAATCCTTAAGGTGGATGGTTATCAATTCAACAATATGAATATCATCTTCTATTATAAGTACCGCATTGTGTCCCATAGTTTCACAAATTTGGCAAATTAATTTGGTTTATTTACCATTGTGATACTTTTGTTATAATTCTAGGACTTCTCTGTGACATCTTATGGTTTCATTTGTATTGAACAAAAAACAAATAAACTATGAGACACTCTATTTTAAAAAACATTACTATGCTGGCACTGGTTATTACCATTTTTAGTGCCTGTGACAAAGAACCTATGGAAAATGCCGATGCGTTTAATCTGGGCATCTCTAAAATTGATAAGTCTAAAGCCATTCACAACCAAACCATAACGGTTGAAAACGTATTACAAGCACAACCCTTGGTACAATCTGGAGCATTTATGGGCGATGGTACGCCTCCTGTTATTTTTCCCGGTCAAGAAATATCATTTAGTTTTTATGCGGGAAAGGGACAATATTTAAGCTTTGCGACTATGTATGGGTGGAGTAATGACCTTTTTTTCGCTCCTGAAAACCCTGGTATTGCACTATATGATAATGATGGCACTCCTATTACCGGTGATGTATCATCACAAATAAAACTATGGGACAATGGCACAAGAGTAAATCAGGCTCCAGGTATGGATGTGGTACATCCTGGTGTTTTAGAAGATCCTATAAAAAACATTAGTGAAATTAACGGCATGGACGAATACTCGAACACCTACCCTATGGCTTCAGAAATGATGAAATTATCACTTAACTATGATGGGAACTCTATGTTTACCATAACCATTATGAATACCTCAGACCAAACCAGTAACACCACGCCATTTAGCCCTGGGGTTTGGGCAATTTCGTATGCTCCGGGTGGTAACCTATTAATGCCCGAACCTATCTTTCAAGATGTTACTACTGAAGGTTTAACCCACATTGCTGAAACAGGAGATATTGCTATAATGCACGAGTACTTAACTAGCAAAACTGGAATTTTCACACCACTATCACCTGTTCTTGTTGTTACCTATGAGGGCAATATGAACCCTATATACGAAGTAGGCTCCTATGATATGGGCGAAGGTTTAAAAGACATAGCGCAATTTGGTAACGCTGAGATGCTGGCCGAAAACCTAAAGCAAAAGCCAAACGTAAAAGACGTTTACATTTTGGCCGACCCTGTAAGCACAGTGTTATTACCTAGCATCAACGGTAATTCAGGCAGCAAAGTATCGCAAGAATTACAAATTGCAGGTGGCAGTAAAATTGCCATTGTAACCATGTATGGTTTATCGAACGACTGGTTTTTTGCCACCAAAGGCAACTTTATTAATGCCTTACGTGTAGGTGATATTTCTTCTACCATAGGGTTATTTGATAATGGCACTGCTGTTAATGAATATCCTGGCGCTGGAGAAACACAAGCTGCTCAAGGTGGTACTCCTATTGAAAACATGGAACCCATCAGTGAAGTTACCAACCCAAATGAATTTAACACCCTACCTCCTACAAAAGATATATTAAAAGTAACTTTAGAATAGCTTTTGAGGATGACTAATACTTCTCTATACGTATCGTATTAATTAGAAAATATGTCAGATATGATCACCATTAGCATAACTTAAATCAATCCATTACTTTCTGGCATATTGCAAAACCGCTAACAAAGCAAAGTGCTGATAATACAACAATAAAAACGTTTTTTTCCATGGTTTATAAAGTTGTTCATTGCTAATTTTATTCATAAAAAAGTCCAAACTAGACAGCTTGGACTTTTAACATTATCACGTTTAATGTGCATCAAAAATAAATTTCACAAAAAAAACTCAAATGCAATTAACCTTGGAGTTTATAATACTTTTATAAAAATCTTCTACCTACCTCCCGGCGGACAATATGCTTTCAAATAATTAGTAAACAAGGTTCTTAAATGCTCTGTTGTACCTTCGCCTTCGCGAATACCATGTGTACGATTTGGATATGGCATAAACTGAAATTGCTTGTTATGTTTCACCAATTCATTTACTAAAATTTCGGCGTTTTGGTAATGTACATTATCGTCGCCTGTACCATGAATGTATAGCAAGTTTCCTTTTAAGTTTTTAGCGTAGGTTACTGGCGACCCATCAACATAATCTTGTAAGCTTTCTTGTGGCAAGCCCATGTAACGCTCTTGGTACACATTATCATACGTCAATAAATTTGTAATGGCCGCAATAGAAATTCCTGTTTTATAAATCTCAGGGTATTGAAACAGTAAATTCAAGGTGGTAGAACCACCGCCACTATGCCCCCAAACAGCAACACGCTCGGGGTCTACAAAATCCCATTTCAGTATTTCTTTGGCAGCTATGGCCTGGTCTTTTATATTTAACCTTCCAATACTTCTATAAATAGTTTTGCGCCATTCTCTACCTTTTGGTGCTGGTGTGCCTCGGTTGTCTAACGACATATAAATATATCCATCGTCGGCCATACTCCCCATATAGTTTCTGTTATTTCCAGTACCATAGGTGTCTTTTACCGTAGCTGTTCCGGGTTCTGAATACACATAAAACACTACGGGATATTTTTTTGAAGCATCAAAATTGGTTGGTTTTACCATCCAACCGTCCATTTCTACACCTTCAGTAGTGGTTACTTTAAAAAATTCTACTGTTTTGGAACCTTCTAATTTAGATAAATTGGCTTCTATACTATAATCCACATGAATAGGTTGTTGATTTTCGAAATTTATAAGCTCAGAAGCAGATTTGGTATAATGGTTTGAAAACGAATGAATGGCAAACGCACCCGTTGGCGATACATCATAACCATGTGTGCCTTGTAAGTTTTTCGGGCTCACTAATTCCAATTTCCCTTTGCCATTTAACTTGGTTTTATACAAATAACTTTGCGTAGCATTGTTGGGTGATGCCATAAAATACACATAACCGTTTTTAGCATCAATGTAGGATAGATCTATAAAATCGTAGTTTCCGTTGGTTATAAGCTGTTCTTTTTTCCCTTCTAAAGATACGTTATACAAATGCCTCCAGCCATCTTTTTCGGTGGTCCACAAAATATTTTTGCCTTCATTATACCAAATAAAATTATTGGTAAAATCGATCGCATATTTATTTCCCGGATGGTAAATATCTACCCAAGCCTTATCGGTTTCCTCGTAAATTAGTTTGGATGCGCCCGTTTTAGGTTCAGAAACAAACAATTTACTTTGGTTTTGTTTTCTATCTAACTGCTGAACCAATAATTTTTCGGTAGAAGGAATAAACTCCATACGTACCAAATAATGTTGGCGTGCATCACCCGGCACATCCATCCAAGTGGTTTTGGCATCATCAATAGTTACTACGCCCACTTTACATGCCGAAGGTGTTTCGCCCACTTTTGGATATTCCAAAGGTACCAATTGTGAATATATAGAATCGGTATTATTTATCATGTAAAAGGTTTTGGTTTCGCTCGCATCAATTTGCCAATAAGCAATCGATTTACTATCAGGGCTCCATCGAAACCCATCTCTACACGCGAATTCTTCTTCATAAACCCAATCAAACGTACCATTAATTAAAGTTTCAGTACCATTGGTGGTTAAGGCTTTTATTTTTGAAGTGCTTAAATCTTCAACATAAATATTATTTCCACTTACATAAGCGGCATGGGTTCCATCGGGAGAAATTTTAGCAAACATAAGCGACGATTCCGGCATGGTTTTACCAAGTTGTTGCAATGTACCTGTTGCCATATTCAACACCCAATAATCGCCTTTAGTATTAATTCGCCAAACGCGTTTGGTGTTGGTAAACAGCAATACTTTTTTCTCGTCTTTTGAAAACGCAAAATAACTTACACTTAGCGGTTCATTGCTGTCTGTTGGAGTTAATTGTTCTTTAGATATCAATACTTTTGAATCGTTTGAAGGTAAGGTATATTGAACAATGCCTTCCTTTAGGATTCTGTAATACGATTTACCATCTTTAGACCATTTGAGTCCGCCACCTTGAGAGTAACTTAGAAACGACAATACCATAAAAACGAGCAAAATTGCCGTTGACTTCAGTCGCCATTTAAAATTGAAAAATTGCATAAACATCTATTTTATTGAATATTCTTCAATATTACTTAATTTGATTCAGATTTATTGCGATTCTTTTAGCGTTTAACAGAACATTAAGAAAAACAAAAGTTCAGCAACAAAAAAGCCCAAAACAAATGCTTTGGGCTTTCTTATTAATTGGTTTTCAATTAATCGTTATGGTCGTCTTTCACGTCTTCATCTCTGTATTTACAGCATGCATGAACGGAATTATAAGCTTCATCGGTAGCTTTTAATCCTTTGCTATCATGCCCTACAGCCGCCACACTTTTCTGTATGGTTTTTAAATCGGTTTTACGGGCATCATAAATAAGTTTCAACTCGTGGGTTTTTACATCCCAAACGGCACTTTTTACGCCTTTTGTACCAAAACATGCTTTTTCAATTCTAGATTTACACATCAAACAAACGCCATCCACCTCTAAAGAAGCTTTTTCGTTTTTGTTTTGTGCGAATGTGATGGTTGATACTAATACCGTCAATACAATTATTATTTTTTTCATGGTTTTTATTTTGTCAGGTCGAGCATTTCGCCTTCGCTCCATATGAACTGCGTCGAGACCTTATTATTATTTTGTTATTATTTTATTTTATATCGCAACCCTGCATAATACATACTTCCAAAAATTGGACCATACACAAAAGTGGTATCAAAATTCGAACCAAAAGGATCATCGGCAGCAATTATAGGATTGCTTTGTCTAACATTCGTAATGTTTTCACCGCCTAAATATAATTCAAATTTTGGAGAAAACACTTTGGTTACTTGTGCATTTAGCGTCGCCAATTTTGGCGTATTTGCAGCTACTTGATATTGCACAGGATTTGTTGTAGTTGAAGAAAAGCGCTGTTCGCCCAACCAATTAAACGTGGTGTCAAATTTCCAATTACCTGTTTTTCCTTCAGGCTGATGTGTTTCATAAGAAGCATTTGCAAAAAACCGATGTTTTGGTGTTAGTGGCTTTTCCAATTCACCTGAATTATATTGGGTTTTCACTTCGTAAAATTTATAAGCCAACCGTAAATCGAAATGCTCAAACGCATTATAATTTACTTCCGTTTGAAAACTATTGGCAAAACTTTTCCCATCAAGATTATAAAAATTCACCTCTTGCGGGTTTTCATAATCTACCACTACTTGATTGGTAAAATCGGTTTTATAAAAATCGACCGTTATATCTGCCTTTCTTCCAAAAAGATTAAAACCTTGCAGGTATGAAACACCATAATTCCAAGCAATTTCGGGGTCTAAACCATAAATTTTGCCCGTTGTATCTAAAATATTTATAGCTCTAGAGGTTGAAAACATACTTTGATTTTCGGCAAAAATATTGGCACTGCGCTTACCACGACCAAAAGAGGCTCTTAAAGCCGATTTTGCCCAAGGTGTGTAACGCGCATGGATGCGTGGCGTTACAAATGTTCCCAATAAATTATGACTATCAATCCGGATACCAGCTGTTAAATTCAACTTATCTAAATTATCATAATTATATTCAAAAAAAGCTCCTACAGAACGCTCTGTTCGTTCGTAATCTGAAGCTAGATTAGGTGTATCTAAAAACTCATCATAATGGTCGTAAGTATAATCAATTCCCGTTTTTATTTTATGTCTAGAATCACTAATTATAGTATTATAAATAACGTTTGTATACAAACTATTATGCAAAATATCATACTGCTTTAAACCAAAATAAGAGTCTTGTTTATGGCTACTAAAAGCCGTTTGAACACCAACACTTTGCCAAGGAATTTCTGGATTTACATAACCCAACTTTGCTGAAACTTCGTAGCGCCTGGTATCTATTTCGCTTCCCCATGCGTTGGTGGTTAATTTATCGGTTTTTGGGTCAAAATCAAGCTCACCTGTTTGCTTTTCATCATTTAAAAACTTCAAATTAATAAAACTTATAAAACCCTTTTCGGCATTGGTATATTGCCAACGGTTCATAATATTAATTTGGTCGTATTGTGGCATATCCAAAAAGCCATCATTATTAACATCATGTTCGCCGTGGTGTGTATTTCCATGGATATACAAACCTGTATCCCATTTATCGCTCACTTTTGTATTAATGTGTGTATTCAACTCCATACGCTCACTACTGGCGCCATATAAATTCACAAATAACCTATCATCGGTAGATGGTTTTACAAGTTCAGCATTTATTTGTCCCGCAATACTTTCGTACCCGTTAACAACACTTCCTGCCCCTTTGGTAATTTGAATACTTTCAACCCAAGTACCAGGAATAAAACTTAATCCAAAAGCTTGCGATGCACCTCTTACTGTTGGAATATTTTCAGTAGCTATTAAAATATACGGACTCGTTAGTCCTAACATTTTTATTTGGCGTGTGCCAGTTACCGCATCGGCAAAATTCACGTCTATGGATGGATTGGTTTCAAAACTTTCAGACAAATTACAACATGCCGCTTTTAGCAATTCATCACTACTTACAGTAAATGTATTAGCAGCCTGCAAATACGATTTTGCAGTGGCCTGTTTTCTAGAAGTTACGGTAACAGCATTCAAATTATCGGTAGGTTGCAACCAATGGTGTACCATTCTTGGTTTGGCAATGGTTAACGTATCGGTTTTAAAACCTACGTAACTAATCACCAATTTTGAATTTTCTTTCGAATACGGAATTGAAAACTTACCATCTATATCGGTCACCGTTCCAATAGTCGTATGCAACCAATACACATTAGCTCCAGCTAAACCTATGTGTTCATTTTTATCATTAGCTTCCATAATCATCCCTGAAATTTTTTCTTGAGACGACATAAAAAAAGGAAGCATGAATACTATATATATTATATTTTTCATTTTGTTTTTAAATTTTAATTGGGCGTTACCACAAGGGTCGGGCTTTACGCGCTACACGGTAGCTTGCTTCAATCCCTAACGCAAGAGGCAACGCTGCACCATATTAAGCCATACCAATTAACATGATAATTGCCATAACAATCATAACACTATTTTCTATAAAGGTTGCTTTCGTCATTGGTAATTTTAACGCGGTTCCTAAACACGCACATTGTATCGATTTTTTATCGAGTAACGTTTTGGTTACGCCTATGGTTGTAATGCCTAAAATAATTAAGGTAACCACCAAGGCTATAGGAATTTCAATGCGCATTAAAAACATAATTCCCAATGCAACTTCTATAAACGGATACACCCATCCATAAAGAGGTATAACTTTAGCCAGTGGGTCATACATTTTAAAACTTTCTGGAAATCCTTTTAAATCCAATAATTTAAAAAAGCTAAAAACAATGTAAAACAAACCCATAAAATCGAGCATAAAACCACTTCCGTTCCAAGGGTTATAGTTTAACAAAATGGCGGCTACTGTTATGTAACCAAATATTAAAAACAATGGAAAAAGTTGTTGTAAATCGCTTTTTTCTGCTTCAGCCACCATCGGTGATGTTTTAAAAACATTCTTTTCTGATATGGTGTATTTCTCGGGAAGTGCTTTTTGAATGGTATCGGTATCAATATGTTTTGCCATTTCAATAACAGCTTCACCTTTTTCTAAATTTACGGTTGCATTGATGACACCATCAAGTGCGTTGAGTTTTTCCTCAACGGATGTTCTGCAACCATTACAGGTCATGCCTGTAACTGTATATATATGTTTCATGTGTTTATTTTATTGTATTTCAAAGGACACATGCTGTTCGCTAACTATAATTTTATTAAATGATAAAATTTTGAACAAGCTCGTTTCATTTTGAAAATTAATTTGATTTATATTAAAATTGCCACACAAATAGTGGATTCCTGCCTAAGTAGGAGTGACAAAAAATCAAATTATGAAAACTTGGTCTAACACCTGAATATCGGCGACCAAATTTGGAGGAGAATAATCTTTATGAGGAATTATATGCTTTTCTAAACTTTCAAAAAGATTAACAAAAGCATAGCTAAATGTAGTGATGAAAAGTTGTTGTTGAAAATCTAAATCATCAAAAGAAGTAAGTCTTAAATCATCTTGCCCCTGAACAACATCAACTTCATCTTTACAACATATTTTTTTTGTGATAGCTTCCTGTTCTTTTTCAAAAGCTTCCATGGCACATTTCTCTGCTTCAGTAAACACCGCAACATCTATTAAAACATCACCACAAAAATGCTTTTCAATAGTAAAAGATACTGTTGAAAACAATACTAGCAATGCCAATAGCACTGAAAAGCTTTTATGTAAAAACTGTTTTATCACCGTGCAAAAATACAAAAAACAAAACCGTTCAACTTAACTTTATTAAATGATTAACACTTTAGCTTTTAAGCTTGTTGTAATAAAATGCGGGTAGCAAAAGGATTAAAATAATAGGTTGAATTAAAAACCGGCGCATGTTAAAAAACAAATAATAGTCTTCTTGACGTGGGTTAATTACAAAATATAAATAAATGGAAATTAGCACCACAAAAGCCAACATATAAATAAGTGCAGAAAACTTAACAATGCTTTTATCCTTAAAAACCAAATACAAAATAGCTAAAGAAATGATGCTATTTAAAAAGTAACGCAACGAGGTAAACAGGGTTAATTTTAACACTTCGCGTCTAGGGCTATCAATATACAAATAATCGTTTTGAAAAAAAGTGAGATACGGATCGTAAAACAACTCGTTTTCGAAAAGTCGGATTAAAATGAGCAATCCAAACAGCGCCAACAACAATATGTATTTTACTGAATTACCCATTGCTTTTCTTAAATTTAGAAAATCGATTCACCCAAAAAATCCATAACAAAAACACCAAATTATAAATAATAGCTGGAAACACCACCGTATGAAAAACATCTTTTTGGTGCGGATAAATATACAACGCAATGGTTAACAATACGATACGTAATAAGTTTACGACATAAATTAAAACACTACCCGAAAGTATATAAAAAAGCGTTGTTTTAAAGTTGGATGCAAACGCCACAATAAACGACGCAAACAATATAATAACACTAATGGAATTACAACCTTCAATAACCCGAGCCAAATAAACATTGTTAACTATTACTTTCATAGATGGCTCGTCGGGGTGCGGCAATACTTGCGTATTGTACCCTAAAGCGTTCAATAAAGCTTCACTTTGTTTTGCCACCAAATGCGTCATATAATCGGGGTAATATTCACTTCCATCAGAAAACTGCAAATAAAATTTATAGGCTACCGATAAGGCAATATACACCAACAAAAACGTAAGTATGAACCTTACAACCAACTTATATTTTAGAAGAAGTGACTTCAAAAAAACTTTCAATTTTATAAGGTTAAAATTATGCAAACCAAATATATAATTCATGGCTTTTTAAATACTTTTACCAAAACTTTCTGATTTTATGATTTTTGAACAGCTGAAACCCCAGGTAGAAACCATTGTTTTAAATACTAAAAAAACAGTTGATGAACGCCTATTAAGTATTTGTGAACTACTTGAAAAGCACATTCCACATTACAATTGGGTGGGTTTTTATTTTAGAAATGGCAATAAAGAAGAATTGAAATTAGGTCCTTATGTAGGTGCACCAACGGACCATACCATCATCCCATTTGGAAAAGGCATTTGCGGACAAGTAGCCGTTAGCAACAAAAACTTTGTGGTACCCGATGTAAGTGCTCAAGATAATTATATAGCTTGCAGCATCACCGTAAAAGCTGAAATTGTGATTCCGATTTTTGTGAATGGTGAAAATATTGGACAAATAGATATTGACTCCAACACGCCCGACCCTTTTACTGAAGCCGACGAACGCTTTTTAGAATTTGTTTGTGTACAAGTTGCCACAATACTTTCATAATAAATTCCAATAAAAGTTTCATTTTCCATTGGAATTTGGATTTTATTTTTTTTTGAAATTTCATTTCCTTTTAACAAATTGAAGATTTAGTTAAAAAATCACCTTGTTTTTTGCTTTATAAATAGTTGTTTTTTAGTTGAAATAACTACTTTTGCACCTTAATTCAAGGTTAACAAAATGAGCAACGAAAAAACAGTAAAATCCGCATTAATTTCCGTATTTAGTAAAGAAGGTTTAGAACCTATAGTTAGAAAACTAAACGAACAAGGCGTAACTATTTATTCAACTGGTGGCACCCAAACTTTTATTAACGATTTAGGCATTAATGTGGTTCCTGTAGAAGAAGTTACTTCTTACCCATCAATACTTGGTGGTCGTGTAAAAACATTACACCCAAAAGTATTTGGGGGTATTTTAAACAGACAAAACCACGAAGGCGATATCAAAGAATTGTCAGAATACGAAATTCCTCAAATTGATGTGGTTATTGTTGATTTATACCCATTTGAAAAAACAGTAGCTTCGGGTGCGAGTGCACAAGATATTATTGAAAAAATTGATATAGGTGGTATTTCGTTAATTCGTGCTGCTGCTAAAAACTTTGCCGATGTAATTTGTGTGGCCTCGGTTGATGATTATGCGGAATTTTTAGAATTAATTTCTGCAAACAACGGAAGCATTTCTGAAGAAGACAGAAAACGTTTTGCTGGAAAAGCTTTTAACGTATCATCGCATTACGACACGGCTATTTTTAATTACTTCAACAAAAACAATGAAGAAACTGTTTTAAAAATTAGCGAAACTAATGGTAAAGTATTGCGTTATGGTGAAAACCCGCACCAAAAAGGATTCTTTTTTGGAGATTTTGATGCCATGTTTACCAAACTTAACGGTAAAGAATTAAGCTATAACAATTTATTAGATGTTGATGCTGCCGTAAATTTGATGTTAGAATTTAAAAACGATGCGCCAACATTTGCTATTTTAAAACACAACAATGCATGTGGTTTAGCACAAAGTAGCACATTGCACCAAGCTTACAAAGATGCTTTAGCAGGCGACCCTGTTTCGGCTTTTGGTGGTGTTTTAATTAGCAACAAAGAAATTGACAAAGCAACCGCTGAAGAAATAAGCAGTTTATTTTGCGAAGTAATCATTGCACCTTCTTACAACGCCGAAGCTTTAGAAATTTTAAAAGGCAAAAAGAACAGAATTATATTAGTTATTCATGATATTGAATTGCCACTAACCAACGTAAGAAGTTGTTTAAATGGCGTTTTGGTTCAAGATAGAAACAACGTTACCGATACTATTGAAGGTTTAACATATGTTACAAACAATAAACCTTCCAAAAACGAGTTAGATGATTTAATATTTGCTTCAAAAATTTGTAAGCATACCAAATCGAACACCATCGTTTTAGTCAAAAACAAACAATTATTAGCTGCAGGAACTGGACAAACAAGTCGTGTAGATGCGTTAGAACAGGCTATTCATAAAGCAAAAACATTTAATTTTGATTTGAATAGTGCTGCCATGGCAAGTGATGCATTTTTTCCGTTTCCGGATTGTGTAGAAATTGCTAAAAACGCAGGCATTACAGCAGTTATTCAACCTGGTGGCTCTATAAAAGACCAATTGAGTATTGATTATTGCAACGATAATAATGTGGCGATGGTAATGACTGGAACACGTCATTTTAAACATTAATAAATTTCTGCGATGGATTAAGTGTCTCCTCGTGCACAGGCAAGAGGTTATGTTTGAGATCTCGACTGCGCTCGACCTGACAAAAAATTAGTTTTGCTGAATTTCGACTGATAGATTACGTTAGGGATTGCAGTGAAAAGCCCACAGCGAGGTACGAGCGAGGACTTGTAACGTAAAGCCCGACCCGATAGGGTAACGCCCAAATATTAATCGCTAAAATGCATTAAATAATAAAGTAGTGACTTTAAAAAAAATAAGAGTCCTATTAAACATTAAAATATTTATTAACTTTTATTACATTTACGGAAACCGTTTATTAAACCTCTAATATCACTTACAGCTTATGGGCTTTTTTGACTTCCTAACCGAAGAAATTGCAATAGATTTAGGTACTGCAAATACTCTTATTATTCATAACGACAAGGTTGTGGTTGACGCACCTTCCATTGTAGCACGCGATAGAATTTCTGGTAAAATTATTGCAGTGGGTCAAGAAGCCAGTTTAATGCAAGGAAAAACGCATGAAAACATTAAAACCATTCGCCCGTTAAAGGACGGTGTTATTGCCGATTTTGATGCTTCAGAGCAAATGATTAGTATGTTTATAAAAAACATACCGGCATTAAAAAAGAAGTTTTTTACACCTGCACTCCGTATGGTAGTTTGTATCCCATCGGGTATTACAGAAGTAGAGATGCGTGCGGTAAAAGAAAGTGCGGAACGCGTTAATGGTAAAGAGGTTTACTTAATACACGAGCCTATGGCTGCAGCTATTGGTATTGGTGTTGATATCATGCAACCTAAAGGTAACATGGTGGTGGATATAGGTGGTGGTACTACCGAAATCGCCGTTATTGCCCTTGGTGGTATTGTGTGTGATAAATCGGTTAAAATTGCAGGTGATGTTTTTACAAACGATATTGTTTATTACATGCGTACACAACATAACCTTTATGTTGGTGAGCGTACTGCTGAAAAAATAAAAATTCAAATTGGTGCTGCTACCGAAGATTTAGATTTACCTCCAGAAGATATGAGCGTTCAAGGGCGTGATTTGTTGACTGGTAAACCTAAACAAGTGTCTATTTCTTATAGAGAGATTGCAAAAGCATTGGATAAATCCATTTTACGTATTGAAGATGCGGTTATGGAAACCTTATCGCAAACCCCTCCGGAATTAGCAGCCGACATTTACAATACAGGTATTTATTTAGCTGGTGGTGGTTCTATGTTACGCGGATTGGATAAACGTTTATCCCAAAAAACAGATCTTCCTGTTTACATTGCTGAAGATCCTTTAAGAGCTGTTGTAAGAGGCACTGGGATAACCCTTAAAAATTTAGCCAAATACAAAAGCGTCTTGATTAAATAGGCTTATAAAACATGCAGCAGATTATTAATTTTATAATAAGAAACAAAAACTTTTTGTTGTCCTTGTTGCTGTTTTCTATTTCGATGGTTTTTACCATTCAAACACATTCTTACCATAAAAGTAAGTTTTTCAACTCTGCTAATTTTTTAACGGGAGGCATTTACAATTCCATTAATAATTTTACGGGGTATTTAAGTTTGAAATCTCAAAACCAGGTGTTAGCTGAAGAAAATAGCCGACTTAAAATGTTGCTATTTAATTCTGAAAACAAGAAAGACTCAACTTATCTAGATACAGTAACGTATAGTGGTACATACAAATTCACCTTAGCAAACGTTATTAGAAACACCTATTCTGGCGCTAACAACGTACTTCTTTTAAACAAAGGAAAAAATGATGGCTTAAAACAAGATTTAGGTGTTATCAGTTCTAAGGGCATTGTTGGTATTGTAGATGGTACAAGCAAGCGTTACGCCACCGTAATTTCGGTATTGAATACCGTTAATAAAATTAGTGCACAACTTAAAAAAACAAACCATTTTGGCACTTTGTATTGGGATGCGAAATCACCTTATTACATCCAGCTTATAGATATTCCAAAAATAGCTCCTATAGTAAAAGGTGATACTATTATTACATCGGGACGTTCATCTATTTTCCCAAAAGGCATCCCTATTGGAATTATAAATGATTTTAAACTAGACGCCGCCGAAAATTATTATGAAATCAATATTAAACTGTTTAACGATATGACCAATCTAGAACATGTTTATACTATTGAAAATATAGATGCTGATGAAATTGATAACTTACTAAACAAGAGCATCAATGAGTAACACCGTATTTTTACATATTTCGCGTTTTATATCGTTGGTTTTTTTACAAGTTATACTATTCAACAACATTAACTTTTTAGGCTATATAAACCCATACATCTACATTATGTTTATTGCGTTGTTTCCTGTAAAAAACAACCGTTTCATCATTATTTTCTTGAGTTTCTTTTTAGGTTTATCAATTGATTTGTTTTCAGACACAGGAGGTATTCATGCCGCTGCCTGTGTTTTTATTGCCTACATAAGACCCGTAATACTCAAGTTTTCTTTTGGTATGATTTACGAACACCAAACCATAAAATTCAATACAGTAGAATTTGGCGAAAAACTAACATACCTTACCATACTTACTTTTTTACATCACTTTATGTTATTTCTATTAGAAATGTTTAGTGTTTCCCAAATAATATTAGTGCTTCAAAAAACGTTATTCTCAAGTATTTTTACTATTTTATTAATTCTAATTATAACCATTATTTTTAGTAAAAAAACAAAATGAGACGATTCTTACTTGTTGGTGCCATAGCAGTTGTTGGACTCATATTTATCTTCAGGCTTTTCTACTTACAAATATATAGTGGCGGCATTTTAGATTTATATGAAGACAATGCTATTAGAAAAGTTTACGATTACCCCAAACGTGGTTTTGTTTTCGATAGAAATGGCGAATTGTTGGTTTCCAACCAACCCTCTTACGATGTTATGTTTATTCCGCGTGAAGTAAAACCTTTAGACACTTTAGAGTTTTGTAATTTATTAAAAATCGATAAAGCTAGGTTTAAAGAAATTTTTGAAAAAGCTTACCACTATTCGCCGTGGCTACCTTCGGTTTTCATCCCTCATTTATCAAAAGAAGATTATGCCAGTTTACAGGAAAAAATGCGAAAGTTTGAAGGTTTTTATATCCAAAAACGTTCATTAAGACATTACGAAACTTCTATTGGCGCTAATGTTTTAGGTGATATAGGTGAAGTAAATGATGCTATTATTGCCAGAGACCCCTATTACAAAATGGGAGACCTTATAGGCAAACAAGGTATTGAAGTATCATACGAAAAAACATTGCGAGGCATAAAAGGCATTAAGTTTATCCAAAAAGATAGATTCAATAGAGATTTAGGTCCTTATAAAGATGGTATTTACGACACTTTACCAAAACCCGGAAGCGACATTACCATAACCATCGATGCAAAACTACAAGCTTACGGCGAATTGCTCATGCAAAATAAACACGGCGGTATTATTGCCATAGAACCTAGCAGTGGTGAAATTTTAGCCATGGTTTCTACACCAACTTACAATCCTAATTTATTGGTAGGGCGTCAACGTTCTGCTAATTTTTCAAAATTATACAACGACAGCATCAACAAACCATTATACGACCGTGGCTTACAAGCCATGTACCCACCTGGGTCACCATTTAAAATTTTAAATGCACTCATTGGTTTACAAGAAGAAGTAGTTACCACCGAAGACCGATTTTATTGCAACCACGGGTACAGCTATGGTGGCAGAAAAATGGGATGCCATGGACATCCAAGTCCTGTGGCGATGAATGCCGGTATATACAATTCGTGTAATGCCTATTTTGCAAATGTTTACAGACGAATTATAGACAAAACCAAAAGTCCTGCAACGGGCTTGGATATTTGGAGCAACCATGTAAAGAGTTTCGGATTAGGCAATTATTTGAATAACGATTTATCGGTAGGGCAACCAGGAAAAATACCAACCAGCAAAACATACGACCAACTTTATGGCAAAGGGAGATGGGGAAGCACCTTCAACTTATCAAACTCTATTGGGCAAGGTGAAGTATTAACAACACCTATTCAATTGGCTAATATGACGGCCGCTATTGCCAATCGTGGTTACTATTATACACCTCATATTATCAAACATATTGAGGGGCATACTATTGATAAAAAATACACCACACCAAACCACACCACTATAGACAAGGAACATTTTGAACCTATCATTCAAGGTATGTTCGATGTATATAACCATGGTACTGCTGCTGGTGTACAAGTAAAGGGCATTGAAATTTGTGGAAAAACAGGAACTGCTGAAAACTTCGTAAAAGTAAACGGACAGCGCATGCAGTTAACCGATCATTCTATATTCATAGCATTTGCCCCAAAAGACAACCCTAAAATTGCATTGGCAGTATTTGTTGAAAATGGTTATTGGGGCGCAAGGTTTGCTGGTAAAATTGCCAGCTTAATGATTGAAAAATACATTAATGACACCATTACCAGAACCGATATGGAAGATTACCTTTTAAAGCATACTCTAGAACACGAATACCAAAAACCATATTCAGGAAAACCTTTTGGCATCAATAAGAATACAACTTTAGAATTTGTGGATGAGCAAGAATACAAACACCTTAAAGAGCTATTAAATGAATTAAACAGTAAATCCAGAGACCCTGAGGAAATAAAGAAAAATCAAGGCGCTAATTTATAAATAACGTTAAAGAACAATAAAAATAGACCTAAATAAAAAATGGTAGAAGCTAGCAGATATTACAAATTTGATTGGATTACCATTATTCTATTCCTATTGCTAGTTGGCTTTGGATGGTTAAACATTGTATCGGCTTCACATACTGGAGACACTATAGATTACTTTGATTTTTCGCAACCTTACGGAAAACAACTCATGTTTATATTCTTAACCGTAGGACTCATCGTTCTCATTTTAGCTATAGAATCTAAATTTTACGAACGGTTTTCCAGTGTTATATACATCATTTCCATGCTGTCGTTGGTAGGTCTTTTTGTGTTTGGAAAAAGCGTTAACGGTGCCACTTCATGGTACGGTATTGGCGGTATGACTTTACAACCCAGTGAATTTGCAAAAGCAGCCACAGCCTTAGCCGTAGCTAAATATGTAAGCGATTTAAATACCGATATTAAAAGAATTAAAGACCAAATTAGTGTATTTGCCATCATTGCAATTCCAGCTATATTGGTTTTGCTTCAAAAAGATGCGGGTAGTACTTTGGTTTACGGTTCTTTTATTTTTGTATTATACAGAGAAGGCTTGTCTCCCATTTATTTAATCATTCTTTTAATGATTATCGGCCTAAGCCTATGTTCCTTAAAGTTTGGAGGTATTATAACATCTATAATTATTACCATAATTATTCTAGGATATCATATCACTAGAAAGCGAAAACCTTTACTCATTCAGCCTATTTCAATTATTTTAGTTAGTATTTTATTATCCTTTGGCGTTCGTTATTTCTACGACAACATTTTACCTTTTCACCAAAAAGACAGAATTACCATTTGGTTAAGCCTTGAAAAAGACCCTGTAAAACTACAGCGGATGAAAAAAACCATCGCTTATAATTTAAATGAATCTGAAAAAGCAATTAGTTCTGGTGGTTTAAAAGGCAAAGGTTTTTTAGAAGGCACCAGAACCACTGGCAAATTTGTACCCGAACAACATACCGATTATATTTTTAGTACAGTGGGCGAAGAATGGGGGTTTATTGGAAGCGCCGGGGTAGTTATTGTTTTTATTTTGCTATTTCTTCGCATTCTGCATTTAGCCGAATTACAACGATCACAGTTTAGCAGAATGTATGGTTACGGTGTTGCGTCCATATTCTTTATGCACTTTTTTATAAATATAGGTATGGTTATGGGTGTTATCCCTACTATTGGTATCCCACTGCCCATGTTTAGTTATGGAGGCTCTGGGCTTTGGGGCTTTACCATTTTATTGTTTATCTTTATTAAGTTAGATTCCGATAGAATCAACCAATGGTAAATCTATAACCAACATCTTTTTTTAATATTTGCTCATGAAAAAAAAGCTTTTCATTTTAATTGGTATTGCTATTATAGCTTCGTCCTGCTCTGGCTCTAAAAGGATTTTTAAAAGCTCATTTTCGGTTGAACAATCTAAAATAATAATGAATTCAGATTCCCTAACACCCATGCGGGTTTATAAAATCAACAATACAAAAGATTCTTTATTACTTAGAACCAAAAGTGATTATATAAAGGCAGACCCAAATGACATGGTTCTAAAAACATTTATAAATAGACTATATGCTACTGTAAGAGACAGTATATCCTTAGGTGTTGGTATTGCAGCACCCCAAGTAGGCATTCTAAAAAATATAATTTGGGTACAACGTTTTGACAAAGAAAATTTCCCTTTTGAAGTGTATTTAAATCCTGTAATTAAAAGCTATTCTGAAAAGAAACAAACTTTTAGAGAAGGCTGTTTATCCATACCCAATAGAACGGATACTATAAACACCCGAGCTTTTTCAATTTTAATTGAATATGATACTATGGAAGCTGAACATAAAACCGAAACCATTGAAGGTTTTACATCGGTTATTTTTCAACATGAAATAGACCATTTAAATGGCATTTTGTATTTAGATCACTTGAAAAAGGAAGTTGTTGATGCTGGGAAATAACTGAAAGATCTCAACTGCGCTCGACCAGACAATTATTTAATCTCTTTTAATCTCCAACTTTTCAGCAAAATAATCGCAAAAATCTTTCATGGTAGCGGTCATTTTTTCATCTTGGGTCGCTCTATGAAATGTATCGCTCATAGCAACTAGGGTTTGATGAAAAAACACTTTCATTTCATCAACAGGCATATCTTTGGTCCATAAATCTATCCGTAAAGTTTCTTGGGCGTTAGAGTCCCAAACTGCCAACATCAACGCCTTGGCTTCTTCATTGGTAATACCGCCATCTTCAGCTGTCCAATACAGTTTTTCTGGCACACGGTTAGCATCAAGCTCTACGTTTAATTCTATTTTGGATGTAATTGATTTCGACATTATTTTCGTGGTTTAAACTTTGAATTATTAAAAATTTCTTCAGGACTTTTTATCAACATATCTTTTAAAGGTACCTCGTTTTGATCCATATAAGCCTTCACAATTTGCCAACCTATATATTGCCCCAAACGTCCTGGTGAATCGGTATCGATGTCTTCTAAGTAAAATTTAGAAAATGGAGCTGGTGTTATAAATCTGCCAGCAAGTTTGGAGTCTGTGCTAAACAGCAATTCGCGCTCAACAAAATAGCGCCAAATATAACTTTCGTTTGAAACAGCCCAATCGAGTTGCTCTTTAGTGTAACCAATTCGTTGTACTTCGGTTTTAAACGGAATAACAGCATCTTTAAAATACAGTTGCTTTCCAAAAAAAATCATCTCGTCTAAAAATGTTTTACTTGGTTGTTGGTAAATGTATTTTTTAGCATATTCAGTAGCTAAATCGACTACTATTTGTTCCTTTTTTAAATCTTCTCTTAAATAAACTGGAATATTTTGATAAAATTCATGGGTGCTACCTAAATAAGCATCTAAAGCAATAACCGCAATGGTATCGGTAACAATAATGCGGTTTCTATAATCTACATCACTAGTTGTTGTAATAACTCTAGGGGTACGAAACTCTGGGAAATAATATTTTAGATGGTTGAACAACGATTCAATCTCCAATTCTGTGACTTTAAAATTTGAAAACGTTTTTTCAACTTCTTTAAACAACTCTTGTTGTAAGGTATCTTGTGACTTTTCAATCCAAAAAGAATCTTGGTATTTTTCTGAAAACATAAAAGGATATGCCTGCTTCAAATTAGGTAAACTTTCAGCATCAATTTTAGAAAACAACAAATCAAATCGTTCAATTTTAGCATCTAAATTAATTTTTGCAATGTCATTTTCTAACTGACTCTCGTTCTTACAAGAAAAAGTTACCATTATAATCATCAAAAAAAATAATATGTGCTTCATAGAAAACTTAAACGCCATAAATTTTTATTAATTGGGTGTTTCGTTTATTTTTGTTAGCAAAGGTACAATTCTTGGATTTAAATTCATTTAAAATGCATATAGAAAAAGTTGTAAATTATATAGTTGATTGGTTAAAAGATTACGCTACAAAAGCGGGTGTAAATGGTTTTGTTATTGGAATTTCTGGAGGCATAGACTCCGCAGTAACCTCTACGCTTTGCGCCAAAACAGGTTTAAATGTATTATGTATTGAAATGCCCATTCATCAAGCTGAGAGCCATGTGACCAGAGCACACGAACATATTAAGCAACTAAAAGAACGTTTTGACAATGTAAGCGAAACCAGAACCGATTTAACACCTGTTTTTGAAGCTTTTAAAAACGAAGTAGTTTTAGATGGCGACCAAGCTACCATTGATATGGCTCTTGCCAATACCAGAGCGCGTTTACGCATGACAACCTTATATTATTACGCAGGACTGTATAAATTATTGGTGGCAGGAACAGGAAATAAAGTAGAAGATTTTGGTGTTGGTTTTTACACGAAATATGGAGATGGTGGTGTAGATTTAAGCCCTATTGCCGATTTAGTTAAAACTGAAGTTTATAAATTAGGTGAGTTTTTAGAAGTTCCTGAGTCTATAATGAAAGCGGCTCCTAGTGATGGATTGTTTGGTGATGCCCGAAGCGATGAAGACCAAATAGGTGCAACATATCCAGAATTGGAATGGGCCATGAAAATGGATGAAGCTGGAAAAAGCGCTAATGACTTTACAGGTAGAGAAAAAGAGGCTTTCATTATATACAAACGCTTTAATACTTCTAACAAACATAAAATGATTCCCATTCCGGTATGCGAAATCCCTAACAATATGAAGTAATCTTTGCAGATTATTTAAAAATTTACTACTTTTACGGCAAGTCTATTCTCTCAACCATATTTTCTCTCTAACTCAATTAAAAAAGTAGACTTAAAACATTATGATAAAATTATTAATAGCAGACAACCACCCTATTACAAGGAAAGGGCTTGAGGTTCTTTTTTCAGCATCTTCTAACATTAAAATTGTTGCAAGTGTTGATAATGGCGACGCCATTTTAGAGTACATCAAAAAAAATCCTGTAGACATTATTTTAACCGAAGCTGACCTCCCTAAGCTTAACGGTTTAACTGTTTTACGTTATTTAAAAAATGATTATCCAGACGTTAAAACCATTATTTTAAGTGCTCAACCTGAAGAAGTGTATGCCGTAAACGCCATTAAAGCTGGTGCTCATGGTTATATACACAAATCTGAAAATGTAATTACCATTAACGAAGCTATACTAAAAGTTAGCAATGGCGGTATTTATTTAAGTAATGATTTAACGCAACAATTAGCATTTGGAAACCGCGTTAATAAAGGCGGTAATTTCTACAAAAAACTATCAACTAGAGAAGCTGAAGTTTTAAAACTTTTAACTATTGGTAGAAAAAACAAAGAAATTTCTAAAGAATTAGATATTAACGAAAAAACCGTTAGTACTTACAAAGCGCGTTTAATGCGTAAACTGAAAGTTACTAACTTGGTTGATTTAGTTAATCAAGCTAAACTAAACGAATCGTTGTTATAATACACGATTCAGTTTTCTAGACAACAACATTTTTAGACCCGAATAGTCTTTTACTTCTTCAAGTATATTTCTATTCGTGTCTATTTTGTTTTGTAGGGTTTCCCGTTGAAACTCCTTCACTTTTTGGTCTATTAAAAAACAACGAAGACTCAATATTGTTTCGCTTACCAATTGTGCTACGGTATGTGTTTTTTCCTTTGGAAAAATATTCATACGGTGCCAATTATCTAATGCATAACGCTCATCTTCCATTAAAATATGGGTGATTTCGTTACCCATTTCAGCATCAACCGTATTTATAAAATTCTTAAGCTCAAACTCTGGATTTTGGTTTAGAGTATCCACAATTGTATAATACAACGTTTTAAACTGCGGGTTTGTAAATTCCATTTCATCATCCTGAAGGTCTAAAAATACTTTTTCAAACACCTTCGCTTTATGGATAACGGGCTCTAACACCAACTCGCCTTTATCGTTTTCTTTTAAAACCAAATCTTCAAAATCTTCGGTTCTATTGCCGTAAAGCAACAATAATTCTATTATTTTTCTTTCTAGAACATATTGAACATTCACTTTCTCTACAGGTTGCTCATGCTTGATAACCTGAAACGCTTTTTGTTCACTTTTTAACTGCTTATTCTCTTCTTGAAATTCCTTCTTATTAATTTGTGCCAGCGTACTAAACAATACTTCCTCGCTAATATCCATAATTCGGGCACACTCCTGAACATAGATTTCCTTTTTAATACGGTCTGGAATTTTTGAAATACTATTTACAATATCTCTTACGGTATCCGCTTTTTTAATGGGATCGTTTTTAGATTCTTCAAATAAAATGGAGGCTTTAAATTGAATAAAATCCTTAGCGTTTTCGGCTAAATAAGCCGCTAATTCTTCCAAAGTATTTTGTTTGGCAAAACTATCGGGATCTTCGCCTTGCGGAAACGTACAAACTTTTACATTCATACCTTGTTCCAAAATCAAATCGATACCACGAAGCGACGCACGCATACCAGCAGCATCGCCATCAAAAAGCACGGTAATATTTTTAGTAAGCCTATTTATTAATCGAATTTGCTCTGAAGTTAAAGCCGTTCCTGAAGAAGACACCACATTTTTTATACCTGTTTGATGAAACTGAATCACATCGGTATAGCCTTCAACCAAAAAACAATTATCTTCTTTAGCTATGCTTTGTTTTGCATGAAAAATACCGTATAGCACATTGCTTTTATGGTAAATGTCACTTTCGGGCGAGTTTACATATTTGGCAGCTTTTTTATCATTGGTTAAAATACGTCCACCAAAACCCAATACCCTACCGCTCATGCTTTTTATAGGAAACATAACGCGCCCTTTAAACCTATCAAATCGCTTGTCATCTTTTACAATGGTAAGTCCGGTTTTTTCTAAAAAATCCAGCTTATAACCCTGTTTTAAAGCTTCGTCTGTAAAGGCTTGCCATTCATCTAAGGAATATCCTAAATCAAATTGTTTAATCGTCTCTTCCGTAAAACCGCGCTCTTTAAAATAGCTTAAACCAATGGATCTTCCTTGGTCGGTTTTATGCAGTATTTTTTGAAAATAGCTGTTCGCAAATTCACTTACCAAATACAAACTTTCCCGTTCACTAGACTTTTCTTTTTGTTCGTTGCTTTGCTCGGTTTCCTCAATTTCTATATTGTACTTTTTAGCCAGATATTTAATGGCCTCCGGATAGGTAAAATGCTCGTGTTCCATTAAAAACGATACCGCAGTACCGCCTTTGCCCGTTGAAAAATCTTTCCATATTTGTTTAACGGGCGATACCATAAAACTTGGAGAACGCTCATCACTAAAAGGGCTTAAGCCTTTGAAGTTACTGCCCGATTTTTTTAGCTGCACAAAATCGCCAATAACCTCCTCTACCCTAGCGGTTTCAAAAACTAAATCTATGGATGCTGGTGAAATCAATTAAAGAATATTTACTCTAAATATATTAATAGTGTAAATGTAATACAATCAAATGAGATTAGAAATTTAAACATTAAAAGCAATAACTTATAGCTTAATAAAATTAATGTCATAATGTGATATTAATCATATTTTATAAAATATGGCTAGCTTAACTTTGTAATTATATTTTTTTCAACTACTAAATTTAAAAGACAATGAAATCTAATACTATTTTTTCTTTTTTAAGAACTATACTTGGGCTATTTTTAATTATTTACGCACTTAATCAATTCTTGCATTTCTTACCAACTTCTTATGGCGCCATGCCAGAAAACACTAGAACTTTTATTGATGCCGTAGCGGCTTATCTGCCATTTTTATATATTTTTGAAATATTAATTGGATTACTTTTAATTGTAAATAAATGGACACCGTTTATAATTATTGTTTTATTTCCATTAACTATTTCTTTCTTAATTTTTAATTTATCGGATAATGATTTTAGTAAAATTTGGGCGTCTTTAATAGTCACAATTTTAAATATTGCATTGTTTTTTTACTATCAAGAAAAGTACAAACCATTATTTTCTTAAATTAAATTTATTAAAAAAGGCTTCGTATTTTCGAAGCCTTTTTTAATTTGAAAATATTTTTTTACTAATCCATATCAAATCGCAAACCCAGAGATATATTATTCTGTTTGATGGTTTGGTCTTTAAAAATGGGAGATAAATCGTATTTAACATACAGCGCCACATCATCAAAAGCTATATAGCCACTTAAACCATACACTAATTTGCTGGTATTAAAGCTTTGTTTTTGCTTTTCCTTTTCTCGGTCGCCATCCAACTCGTATTTTAATTTTTGACGACTGCCAATGTTAAATCCGCCATAACCTCCAATACCAATTTTAAATTGATTGTCGGTTAAATATCTAAAATAAGTGTCTTTATCTATTTTTTTGGAAGGCCCAAATTCAAAATGTACCGGAAACACTAAATTAGATACAGATAGTTTTGCCTTTTTTAAGTCTAAAGGAAATTCCTTTAAAGTAGTTTCGCTTCCGTTTTGAACAAAGTATTGGTTATCCATTGGTTTTAAACCATTAATTTGAAAGGAGTAACCATATTTTAAACGCATAAAGTTCGATTCTTTAAATACGCGGGTTTTCCACGCCCACCCTATTTCAAAAAAGCGCGAACCTCCAAATTTATATGGCGAATCGTCTAGTTTTTCACCTTCAATAATGGCGTTATTTAATCCAAATGCTAACACAAAATCGCTAGTAGTACGTAAGTCGTATTTTTTAGGTTTGTTGTCTTTTTTAATTTTAAAACCCGCAAAACTGCCCGCATCTCCTCCAATACTAACACCAATTTCGGATGAGTTTTCATCGCTGCTTGTTTGGTAGCCATCGTCGTTTCGTTCTAGAAGTGCTATTTTGTTATCAATAATAGCTACTCGGTTTTCAATGTTTAAGGCGCGTTTTTTTGCCGCTTCTTTTTTTAGTATTTCGGCTTCTTCGTTAGTAATTTGCCCGTTTTCTAAACGCTTATTAATGGCTTCAACTTCTACTTTTAAAAACTCGCGCTCTTCGTTTTGAATTTGCTCTTTTACTTTTAACAAAGTTTCAATTTTGTTTTTGTTATTTGGCTTTTGGATACTGTCTTGTGCATTGATGATTTGCACACTTAAACCTAGCACCGCCAGTACTAAATACTTAGTAATTGTTCGCATAACTGTTCGCTTTTTTTTGCCCTAAATGGGCGTTAATTATTGATTTTGATTGATGATTTTTTTTATTTCTTTTAATGAGGCTCCTTCCTTTGTAGGAATGAGACACTAATTATTACGTTGTGCCACTGCCGTTTTTACTGAATTGTAACTCGCTTTTATAGCATCGAACACTTTGCTTCTAAACGATTGATCCAAATCAGCTTCCACCTCCTGAAGCAGCATAGTGGCATCTACAATTCCTGCATTACTATTATACATTTTTTTTAACCTAATTTCCTTTTGGGCTTCAAGCAACAAAGCATCAATAACGGCATCTGTAACTTCCTTATTTTGGTTTTTAAGCTCATTTACTTTAGCAACAACATCTTGTATTTTCTGCTCTTCAAAAGTTAATTTTTCATGTACTACTACAGTTAGTGTTGCTATTTGATTCTTTTCTTCTGGGACAACCTGTTCTTTTGTTACAGCTACAAAATTTTTACTTATTGCATGTTTTTCTATTTTGTCAATTGAGTTTTCTTCTTTTAAAACTTCATTCGTTTTTTTAACTTCTTCAACTGCAACCTGTGTGGTTTCTTTTTGCTGAATAACAGTAGGCGCATCTACAACTACAGGTTTTACTTCTTCAATATTAAAAAACTGAAACGCCACAAACAATACACCTACCGCACTAGCGGCAATACCCAACCACCAAAAAGCTTTATTGTTTTTATTATCATCTGTTTGCTCTAAGCGCTCTTGAAGTTTAGCCCAGGCTTCCTTAGAAGGCTGTAACCTTCTAGCCTCCAACTTTTCTTTTATACTGTTTTCAAATTTATTTGGTTCCATAACTTGTTGTTTTATTTAATTCTCGCCATTGTTCTTGAAGCATTTTACGGGCTTTAAACAATTGCGATTTTGAAGTCCCTTCGGTAATTTTCAACATATCTGCAATTTCATGGTGCTTGTACCCTTCAATAGCGTACATAACAAAAACCATTTTATAGCCATCTGGCAATGTATCAATAAGTTGCTGTATTTGTTCAACTTCTATATCTACATTAATACTGTCGTTGTAATTATCATTAAACTCTAATGCTTCAACAGGAAATTCAATATTTTTATTCTGCCTTAAAAACGAAATGGATTCCCGTACCATAATGCGCCGTATCCAACCTTCAAAACTGCCTTCACCTCTATAACTACTTAAATTGGAAAATACCTTTAAAAATCCGTTAAGCATAGCTTCTTCTGCATGCTGTAAATCTTTAACATAAAATCTGCAAACACTTAACATTTTGGGTGCATGCAACTCGTACAACACATGTTGTGCTTCACGATTGTTTTTTATGGCGCTTTTAATAAGCGCCGACTCGTTGTTATTTAGTTGTATGACTTTCAAAAATAAGTTCATTTAGCCTTCTATATTAAAGACGCAAATTTTATACTAAGGGTTGCCTGACGTGATTTTTTTTTAAATATAACTTTAAGTTGTTTTAATAGTAAATATTATTTAGTAATTTAAACACGAGCATTCCAATTAAAATTACACAGAATATAATTATAGCAGCAAAAATTAAGCTACTTATTAAAATTTAGAATTATTTTTAACAAATTGAAATAAACACTGGTTTTTATTTACATAAACCGTTAAATCATTAAATATTTTTTAATAAATTATTATATTTGGTTTTATAGCTAATGATATATGAACAACAATCAACTTTTCTCGTCTTACGAAAAACTTCCAAGTACATGGGATGAAATGTACTGTGAAAACAAGGAATTTAGAGCCCAATACGAAGGGTTTGTAGAATACCTTAAAAAAACATCTCCCGAAAAACTTACAAAAAAAGAAGACTTGTCGAAGCAGCTGTTCATGAGCCAAGGGGTTACTTTTACGGTTTACAATGACAATGAGGGTATTGAAAAAATATTCCCGTTCGATATTGTTCCAAGAATTATTACTGCTGAAGAATGGGAAAAAATTGAAACAGGCATCAAACAACGACTGAAAGCATTAAACCTATTTATTAAAGATATCTACAACGAACAATTCATCATAAAAGATGGTTTAATTCCTGCCGATTTAATTTATTCTTGCCCTAATTTCTTACGTGAAATGAAAGGTGTAAAAGTGCCATACGATGTATATGTACATATTTCTGGGGTAGATTTAATACGCAACAACGATGGCGAATTTTATGTACTTGAAGACAATTTAAGAACACCATCGGGGGTAAGTTATATGCTGGAAAACAGAGAAATATCGAAGCGTTTGTTTCCTGGTATTTTACCAAAAAGTAATGTGCGGTCGGTTTCTAACTATCCTAACATGCTTTACAAAAAGCTAAAAGAACTTTCGGATAAAGCGAATCCAAACATTGTACTATTAACTCCAGGAATCTATAATTCGGCCTATTACGAACATACAACTTTAGCCCGATTGATGGGGATTGAGTTGGTAGAAGGCACCGATTTGGTGGTAAAAAACCATTTCGTCTATATGAAAACCACCAATGGACTAAAACAAGTAGATGTGATTTACAGACGTGTTGATGATGATTATTTAGATCCGTTAGAGTTTAATGCCCAAAGTGTTTTAGGTGTTGCCGGTATAATGGCAGCTTACAGAAAAGGCAATGTAAATATTGTTAATGCACCCGGTACAGGTATTGCTGATGATAAGGCTATTTACATTTATGTACCCGATATGATAAAGTATTACCTAAACGAGGACCCCATACTAAAAAACATAGAGACTTACCAATTAGGACGCCCAGACGAATTCGATTATGTTGCAAAAAACATAAAAGACATGGTTATTAAAAAGACTGATGGTAGTGGTGGCTATGGTATGCTAATGGGGCACGAAGCAACAGATGAAGAAATAAAAGACTATCTAGACAACGTAAAGAAGAAGCCCGAAAACTTTATTGCACAACCCATATTAAGACTATCAACCGCACCTTGTTATATTAACGGACAGCTATCACCACGTTGCATCGATTTACGTCCGTTTGCCCTAGCTGGTAAAGATGGTATTGACATTTGCCCTGGCGGTCTTACACGGGTAGCACTAAAAAAAGGTTCGTTGGTAGTAAACAGTTCTCAAGGAGGTGGTAGTAAAGACACTTGGGTATTAAAATAATTCTGAAAAACACAAAATATGTTAAGTAGAGTAGCAAACAACCTAATTTGGTTAGATAGATATATGGAACGAGGCAATGGTATTTTAAGTTTGCTGAAAGTGAACTTTTATGCCAATCAAGACTCTCCCGAATTATTTTCATGGACACCAATTATTAAAAACTTCACAACGTCTGAAAACGAGTTTTATACTGAAGATGCTATAGAATGTATTGATTTTATGGTATTCAATTTAAATAATTCAAACTCCATTTTAAATATTGTTACTAAGGCAAGGGAAAATGCCCGGAGCGTACAAGAACACATTTCTAGAGAACTTTGGCTGTGCATCAACAACTACTACTTATATCTTACAGATAAAGACTTACCTAGAAGACTTAGAGAAGAAGATCCAGTTCAATTTTTAGAAGATTTAAGAAAACACCATTTAATATATTACGGAACTTCCGATGTGACACAAGAACGTGGTCCTTCCTATTATTTTATGAATGTTGGTAAGTTTTTAGAACGTGTTATTCAAATATCCGATTTTACAGCGTTAAAGCTTATGGAAATTGGCAACACTTCCGATAGTTTAGAAAAAAGTTTTTATTGGAAAAATCTATTGCTTTCGGTTGGGGGTTATCAATTATACTTAAAAACCCATAAATCTACCTTTAACGAAGAACACATTATCAGAATGGTTTTTCAAGATAAATTGTTCCCAAGGTCGGTATATTACTGTGTTAACAAACTTAACCGACACATCAATCAGCTTATTGAAGCAAACGAACTTGAAAAAAATAATTTAGAGTTCTTATTAGGAAAACTGGAAAGCACCATTAAATACACAAGTATTGAAAGCATTACTGCGCAAGGACTTGACAATTATATTAATGGTATCAAAGAGGATATAAGAAACATCTCAATGAATATTAATTCAGTGTATTTATCGAATGTTAATTGATTTAAAAACAATATTATGGGTACATTTTTTATAAAGCATATTACAAAATACAGTTACAGCAGTCCGGTAATAGACGGTGCTAATTTAATTAGATTACACCCAATAAACGATGATTATCAAACAGTTATCTCTCATTTTATATCGGTTACAAACAATCCGCTTGTAGAATCTTATAACGATTTTTACAACAACAGAATAGGCACGTTTTTAATTACCGAACCGCATGATGAATTATCTATAACTTCAGAACTTGAAATCATTACAACTAGTCGGTTATTTCCTGAAGACACCGCCGATGTTGCTACACAATGGGAAGAATTAAAATTAAGAAAATACGATGCCGATGTTATCGATTTTTTAAAACCAGCTCTCTTTAGTGGCTCTAACGATGTTTTAAACTTAATAGAATCAAAAAAACTAAAAGAAACAACGCCTTACAAAGTTGTTTTAGAACTTTGCGATTATGTTTACTCTAACTTTAAATATCTAAAAGGGGTAACCAATGTAGATTCTACCTTAGATGATGTTTGGAATTTAAAAGCAGGCGTTTGTCAAGATTTTACCAATGTATTGCTGCAAATGGTTAGAATGTGTGGAATTCCTGCGCGCTACGTAAGCGGTTATATTTGTCCTACCGACGATATTTCAAGAGGTGAAGGCGCTACCCATGCGTGGATTGAGGCCTACATACCTTTTTACGGTTGGCTTGGTATAGACCCTACAAACAACGCCATTGCCAACGATAACCATGTACGTTTAGCAGTAGGCAGAAACTACGCCGATTGTTCCCCCGTAAAAGGTGTTTTTAAGCGTAAAGTAGAATCTGATTTATTCGTAAAAGTAGAAATTAGCACGACCAAAAAACAAGAACCTACGGTAGTGCCTCCAAATACGTTTACAGGCTCTACAACCAACAACAGTTACCAACGCAATTTAGAACGTATTCAGCAACAGCAGCAGCAACAGCAATAACTAGGTTTTGTTTTTTATAATTTGGAAAATACTGTTTTTAGACTTAGTTTTGTAAGAAATTTTAACTTACTTCGTTTAACAACCGATAAAGTTCATTGAAACGGAACTTTATATTTGCATTGGCAAACATTATAAACAATTTTTAACGAAAGATAAACTAAAAAACTATTTTAGCATCCAAGATCTTAAACTTAACCTTGTAATGATACCATCAATTAAAAGCACTTTCATTTTCCTTGTTTTTATTTTTGCAGGAACATTTTATAGTAATAGCCAAAATATGATATTTGATTGGGCTACGGCGTACAATAGCTCTCCAACTCCTTTGTACCCTCAAAGACTGGCTGTACAAAACAATGGTACAACTTTAATGGGTGCCAGATTAATTTCTTCAATGGATGCTGACTCTGGACCAGGAGTTACCATGGTAAATAAAAACCACACTTCGGGACACATTTATATAAGTTACGATGCAGATGGTCAATTTTTATGGGCCAACAAATTAGAATCTGATAATCTGGTTACTACGACGTCCATGGTTGCAAGTCCTAATGGAGACTTTTATGTAGTTGGTAATTTCAGGAATAATTTAATTGCTACCGTCAGCACGGTAGAACAAACCATTGCAGACACTGGATCTGGTAGTGGGTTTTTAGCGAAATTTAACGCCATTGGTCAAATTGAATATATTAAAAACTTTTCTGGCATTTATGCTGAAAACTACGCCGTTGATATCGATGGAGCAGGTAACGTGTATATTGGTGGTTATTTCTATGACGCCTTATTCAATCCTTCAGGAAGTAATGAAACGTCAAATTATTTGGATGTCTTCGTTGTAAAACTTAATTCTGATGGTGATTTTCAATGGATATATCGAACAGAAGGCGATGTAGGTCAAATGCCAGATTATTTTGTCAACGATATTAAAGTAGACTCAAACGGAAATATTAATCTTTTTGGGTCTTACACGGAGTCTAATAGTTACAATTTAGATTTTGAACAGGGAGCAGGTGTTACCGAGGTCTCCTCTACAGACGAACTATCTTCTTTCATATTACAATTAAACAGTTCAGGTAATTTTAATTGGGTAAAGACCTTTATTGCCGACACGGGAACAACATCTAGGGAAGTGGTTTCCGTAAGTATGGAGCTGGACTCAAATAATAATATCTATATGTATGGAAGTGCACTTGGGTTAGTTGCTTTTGATGATGCCAACCCAACGGATAAAACTGATTTTACAACTCCTTCAACACGTGGAATTTTTCTTGTGAAATTAAACCAAGATGGAGATTTTGTTTGGCTTAACACATTTCAATTAACGGGAGGCTACCTAGAACTCTCACAAATAACCGTTGATACCAATGACGACATCTTGATAACAGGAAACTTTTATGGCTCTATAGATTTTGATGCTACTGCGGGTGAAAATATTTTAAGTTATACCAGTAGTGGTGGCGGATTCAATGCTTTTTTTGCAAAATATCAATCAAATGGTGCTCTTATAGAAGCCATTAATATTGGACGTAATGATGCTTCGGACACAGCGCACGATATAGCAGCTGATGGTTTTGGTAATATGTATGGCGTCGCTTCTAGCGCCACTACATCGCCTTCGAATCTTTTTTTAGGAAATATGGAGCTCACAGGGGATGAAATTCGATATATCTATAAAATAAGACCATGTGGTGCCGAATCTGTAACTCAAATAGATGGAGCTACTTTAAGATCTAATTTTAGCAATGCATCGTACCAATGGTTAGATTGTAATAATGATAATACGCCTATATCAGGAGAAATAAACCCTACGTTTACCCCAACGGTATTGGGAAGTTATGCGCTTAAAACTACCAGTTACAACTGCGGCCCAGAAATTTCATCTTGCTTCAATGTGGCGGTTTTAAGCACAAATGATTTCACCAAAGCTCTAAATGTCTTTCCTAACCCAACCGATGGAATAGTCTCAATTGATTTGGGCACGATACATTCAAATCTAAATGTTACTTTGGTAAATTCCTTGGGCCAGAAAATTTCAAGTAAATTTTATAATTCAATTAAACAATTTGAAGTCTTACTTCCTAATGAACCTAGCATCTATTTTATTCAATTAAACGACAACAAAAAGATTACTACCTTAAAAGTTATAAAAAAGTAATATTCGAGCATCTCCAGCTATAATTATTATGTCAAATCACTTTATTCTTGCCATTGCTCGCAAATGCAAAGTGCTTGGGCGGATTAAAAAACGTTTGCAAACAACATGTATGCGCAATAACGGCTGAATTTCCTCTCGTAAATTCAACTCGTTTTGCTAAATCAGGTGCGTCAGCGGAAAGTACTCGCGCAATTTCTCGATACTGACGCTTACACAAACCCAAAACCTACTTCTTCCTTTCAATTACATAATTCACCATCAGCTCCAGTGATTTTTTGTACTTTGAATCAGGATAAGTATTAAGTATTTGCAACGCTTCGTCTTGAAATTGTTTCATTTTGGTAATGGCATAATCTAAACCGCCATGTTCTTTCACAAAAGCAACAACTTCTTTAACACGCTTGGTATCTTTATTGTGGTTTTTAATAGAATTGATAAGCCAATTTTTATCTTTCATTTCGGCGTTATTCAGTACATATATTAATGGTAACGTCATTTTTTGTTCCTTAATATCAATACCGGTGGGTTTACCAATTTGATCATCGCTATAATCAAACAAATCGTCTTTAATTTGAAAAGCCATACCAATCAACTCACCAAATTTACGCATAGCCTCAACATGCACCGATTCTGGTTTTACAGAAGCAGCACCCAAACTACAGCACGCAGCTATTAACGTTGCTGTTTTTTGACGGATGATTTCATAATAAACCATTTCGGTAATATCCAATTTTCGGGCCTTTTCAATTTGAAGCAATTCACCTTCACTCATCTCCCGAACGGCTATTGAAATGATTTTAAGCAAATCGAAATCGTTGTTATCTATACTTAAAAGCAAACCTTTTGATAGTAAATAATCGCCTATTAAAACAGCAATTTTGTTTTTCCATAGGGCATTTACAGAGAAGAATCCACGGCGGCGGTTACTATCATCTACCACATCGTCGTGCACCAAAGTTGCGGTATGAATTAACTCTATAACCGAAGCACCACGATACGTGCGTTCGCTTACTTCTCCATTCGAGACCATTTTAGCCACCAAAAACACGAACATGGGGCGCATTTGTTTCCCTTTTCGGTTTACAATGTAAGTAGTAATTCTATTTAGCAAAGCCACTTTACTAGACATTAAAAGCAGGAACTTTTGCTCGAAAAGATCCATTTCAAAGGCTATGGGTTGTTTTATTTGCTCTACTATTTTCAAATCAAAAAAATTAATTTATAACAACAAACGTACTAAAAAATTACATTAACAGCATAAATAATTACAACCCACTTATAATTAACTTATTAAGTTTGAATACTTCTTATATATTTTATATATTCATATTTAATTAATCTTAAAAACCTTCTTTGCTTATGAAAAAATTTACTTTACTTTTTTTATATTTTGCTCTAACTGCTTCTTTGAATGCTCAAACCATTGCTTGGTCATCTGATTCTGAAGACTTAACGGGTTGGAGTATTTTTGATAACGATGGAGACACAAATAATTGGGGTGTTTATTCAGGTGGTGGAGAATCCATAGGTTTTAGCCCTGGCGCTCTATTTTTCTCAGAATCTTGGAATAGCACTGTTGGACCACTTAATCCTGATAATTTTCTATTTACCCCAGTTTTTGCCATTTCAGGAACTGCTGTTAGCATCTCTTTTAAAATGAAAGTGGCTGCAGCATTCACACCTGATTATGCTGAAAACTTTGCCGTTTATATTTACGACAATGATGACTTAAATGTTCCTGATGTTTTAATTTATGAAGAAACACTATCTTCAGGAGGTGATGGTACCGCCAAAGATATAACAGCAACCATTCCTGTTTCTTTCGCCGGAAAAAATGTTGGATTGTTGATTAGACATTACAACTGTACAAATCAATTTCAATTATTGGTTGATGACTTTGAAGTTTCCTATACCACATCTTTATCAACTGAAGATGAAGATAATGAATTGATTGTAGCTCGGGTTTTCCCTAATCCTGTAAACGATATTATCTCAATTGAAACCAAAGAAAATATTGATGGCATTTCAATTCTTAATCAACTAGGACAACAAGTTTTAAAATTTAATAAATCGCAGATTTTTAATAACAGGGTTGATTTATCGGCTTTAACTAAAGGGTTTTATTTTATGACTATTAACGCTGAAAATAAATCACAATCCATAAAAATAATTAAAGAGTAAGTCGCTAGTGACTAATTGAAAAAAGAGCTACAAATTGTAGCTCTTTTTTATTTAACTTTTATTAGCCAATTGTCCGCAAGCCGCATCTATATCTTTACCTCTGCTACGGCGTACATTTACCACAATTCTATTTTTTTCTAAATGACTTATATAATTTTCTAAAGCTTCGTTGGATGCTTGTTGAAATTCGCCATCGTCTATGGGATTGTATTCGATGATGTTGACTTTACATGGTACATATTTACAAAACTTAACAAAGGCGTCAATATCTTTTTGGGTGTCGTTGATACCTTTCCAAACTACGTATTCGTAACTAATTTTTCGTTTGGTTTTAGCGTACCAATATTCCAAAGCTTCCCGTAAATCTTCTAAAGGAAAGGTTTCATTGAATGGCATAATGGTAGTTCGAACGGTATCAATAGCCGAATGTAATGATACTGCCAAATTAAATTTTACATCATCATCGGCCATTTTTTTAATCATTTTTGGCACGCCAGATGTTGAAACGGTAATACGTTTTGGCGACATGCCCAAACCTTCGGGAGATGTAATTTTATCGATGGCCTTGATAACGTTGTTATAGTTCATGAGTGGTTCACCCATACCCATGAATACGATATTGCTTAATGGGCGATTGAAATACAATTTGCTTTCGTTATCGATAGCTACTACTTGGTCGTAAATTTCGTCGGGATTTAAATTCCGCATGCGCTTTAAACGCGCCGTAGCACAAAATCGGCAATCTAAACTACAACCTACCTGACTGGATACACATGCGGTGGTTCTGGTGGCCGTTGGAATTAAAACCGACTCCACTATCAGTCCATCGTGTAAACGTACCGCATTTTTAACCGTACCATCGTTACTACGCTGCATGGTATCTACTTTTATATGGTTGATCACAAAGTTTTCTTCCAGCATTTGACGGGTTTCTTTTGAAACATTGGTCATATCTTCAAACGAATGCGCTCCCTTTTGCCACAACCATTCGTAAACTTGGTTGCCACGGAAGGCTTTATCGCCTTGTTTTTCGAAAAATTCTCGAAGTTGCTCTTTGGTTAATCCGCGAATGTCTTTTTTTGTTGCTGCCATATATGATGCAAAAATAGTGAAACGATTTACGATTTACGATTTTTGAATTACGAATTATGAATTGAAGTTGTGATTTGCATTAGCGATTGCAATGGAAAGCCCACAGCGAGGTACGAGCGAGGACTTGCAATGGAAAACGCAACCCGACAGGGGAATGCCCAAATAAATTTACTTAAAATTATTTTAAAGAGGTTCCTGCTTTCGCAGGAATAAAAAAGCCTTGAATTAACAAGGCTTTTGAAATTTATATGATTAACATGGCATCGCCATAACTGTAAAATTTATATTTTTCTTTTACAGCTTCTTCGTATGCTTTTTTAATGAAATCGTGACCTGCAAATGCTGACACCATCATTAAAAGTGTTGATTTTGGGGTATGAAAATTAGTAATCATGCAGTTTGCGATACTAAAATCGTATGGAGGAAAAATGAATTTGTTTGTCCATCCATCTATTTCGTTTAATTGTCCGTTTGAAGACACCGAGCTTTCTATAGCACGCATTGCGGTTGTCCCTACTGCGCAAACACGCTTTTTGTTTTGGATACCTTTGTTTACTGTTTCTACTGCTTTTTCGTCTATTTTAAGCTCTTCGCTATCCATTTTATGTTTAGAAAGATCTTCTACCTCCACTGGATTGAACGTTCCTAAACCAACGTGCAATGTTACCTCAGCAAATTTTACACCTTTAATCTCTAAACGTTTTAATAAGTGCTTAGAGAAATGTAGGCCTGCTGTTGGAGCTGCTACGGCACCTTCATTTTTAGCGTAAATGGTTTGGTAACGCTCTTCATCTTCTGGTTGCACTTCTCTTTTTATGTATTTAGGAAGTGGAGTTTCACCAAGTTCGTTTAATTTTCTGCGGAATTCTTTATAAGAACCGTCATATAAAAAACGTAGGGTACGACCTCTTGAAGTGGTGTTGTCTATAACCTCTGCTACTAAGGTATCATCATCACCAAAATATAATTTATTACCAATTCTTATTTTACGGGCTGGATCTACCAAAACATCCCAAAGACGTTGTTCTTCGTTCAATTCACGCAATAAAAACACCTCGATTCTTGCTCCTGTTTTTTCTTTATTACCATATAAACGGGCTGGAAATACTTTAGTGTTGTTAAGAATTAAAACATCTTCTTCATTAAAATAGTCGATAATATCTTTAAACATTTTATGCTCGATGGTTTGTTTTTTTCTATCTAAAACCATTAAACGAGATTCATCTCTATTTTCGGCTGGGTATTCTGCTAATAATTCTTCCGGTAAATTAAAACCAAAGTGTGATAACTTCATTTAAAAAGAGTTTATGTGTTTATTTGTTTATTCGTTTATAAACCAATTCTGAAAATTACAAACGGGTGCAAATATACGATTGTGAAATAGGCGTTGTCAAGTAAATACGTGATTATTATTTAGTTATTTTAAAACCAATGGATTTTAGGTCGTCCCAAAAGGTTGGGTACGATTTTGAAACCACCTCAGCATCCTCAATAACTATAGGCGCTTTAAGGGCTATTGGTGCAAATGCCATGGCCATTCTATGGTCGTTATAAGTGGCAATTGGCACATATTCCTTAATAGTATTTGAAGCTGACAGATGTAAAGATTTATCTGTTATTTCTACGTTGCCTCCTAATTTTTCAATTTCGGTTTTTAAAGCAACCAATCTATCCGTTTCTTTAATCTTCAAGGTATGAAGGCCTATTAAATTGCAAGGCAATCCTAATGCAAAACAGGTTACCGCAATGGTTTGGGCTATATCCGGAGCGTTTGCCAAGTCAAATTCGATTACAGATTCCCGATTGACGATTGACGCTTTTTTTAGAGTTACTGAATTATTTTTATATGTTGTTTCAACTCCAAAAGATTTATAGATTTCTACCAAAACAGAATCGCCTTGCAACGAATTTTCTTTGTAAGATGATAAGGTTATTTCTGTTTCAACCTCGCAAAGTGCCGCAATACTGAAATAATAAGAGGCAGAAGACCAATCGGATTCTACGGTTAAGGTTTTTGGTGTTAGGTTTTTGGTGTTGGGTTTAACGGTTATGGTGTTCCCTATGAATGAAGATTCTACACCTATTTCATCCAACAAACTCAAGGTCATTTTTATATAAGGCACAGAGGTAATTTCGCCTTCCAAAGTTAACTCGATACCGTTTTCTAGTTTGGAAGCAATTAACAATAAAGCTGAAATGTACTGACTGCTCACATTTGCTTTTAAGGACACTTTGTTTTTAGTTAATTTTTTTCCTGTAATTTTTATAGGCGGAAACCCTTCATTTTCTACATAACTAATCTCTGCTCCAAGTTCTTTTAAAGCTTCCACTAAAATTTGAATGGGGCGCTCCTTCATACGTTTAGAACCAGTAAGGGTTACTTCGCGCCCTTCTTGAATAGAAAAATAAGCTGTTAAAAATCGCATGGCGGTTCCCGCGTGATGAATATCAACCACGTTGGACGATGATTTTAAAGCATCTGTCATTAAACAACTATCATCTGAATTTGAAACATTTTCTAGATGAATGGTTGGGTATAACGCTTGTAAAAGCAATAACCTGTTCGATTCGCTTTTTGAACCTGTAATAGTGATTTCAGAATGACGATTTGCGATTTTTGATTTTTGAAGTGTGATATTCATTTTATAAATTAAAAGCTATATATAGTTCTCGATTGCACTTCGACAAGCTCAGTGTGACACCCTAGAACTGACCATAAAAAACGCTTCTTAAAAGAAGCGCTCAAATATACTTATAATTTATTTTAATTTTTCGTTATTATGATGCCTATCGTGGTCTCGATTGGTTTTTAAATCTAATTTTTTATCGAAAGCCGCTTGAAGGTCTATTCCTGTTTGGTTTGCTAAGCATAATACTACAAAAACCACATCGGCAAGTTCTTCACCTAAATCTTTGCTTTTATCACTTTCCTTTTCGCTTTGTTCGCCATATCTGCGCGCAATTATACGGGCTACCTCGCCTACTTCTTCAGTAAGTTGCGCCATGTTGGTAAGCTCGTTAAAATAACGAACGCCATGGTTTTTAATCCAATTATCTACTTCTTGCTGTGCGTTTTTAATATCCATTACACTTTTGTTAAAACTATTTGTTCTGATTCTTTTTCTACTATTTTGCTAAAATAAGCTTTTAAAGCCTCATAGTATATAGATGATACAACAGGAACTTTTATTTCTGTATCAATAACCAACTGAACATTAGTTTCACTTGCTGATATATTACACTTATAGCTACCTAAATTATCAGGAAGCATTAAAGCAAAAGGCTCAGGAATAGTTTCTACTTTATAACCTTGTGGTATGTTTACAGTCACTAAGTACCGACTATTAGAAGGATATCCAAAATCTACAGGAAACTCCCTTTTTTCTAATTTAAATGGGTTCTCACTTGTTTTTAAAAAGAAAAGTGGAGAAAAATATATTTTACCGCCTATGATATCGGCTTGACTTTCTTTTTTAAATCTATAAGATTCCATAATGGGTTTTAATACATCAACATCATTTTTAACTTCAAAGTCAGATATTTCCAAACCGTTATATTTATTTTCAAGTTTTTCTAAAAATTGATTTTTATCTGTACCTAGATAATTCTCCCTATAATTCATGGCTTGGTAAGATGTTTTTATCGTTCTCACACTTCCTTCTAAATTACCAGAGTCGCTCAAATTAATTAACATAGTTATTACATTCTTCGATATATCTTTTGGATATAAATTAATAGTTGAAGAAGTTTTGTCTTTTCTAATAATTCTACCTTCCCAATTCAAAGTTCGAAGAGGTAAAATGTTTGGAACTCCGTAATTACTAGTCGCATCTAAAAGTATTGTTCCTTCAGACATTTCTATAGCTGAAATAACATAATTATACCCATCAATTGTTGGAAACAAAGGAATGCCATTATGCCTAGTACTAACCAAAACAGGATTAGCATTTAACCCTGCATAACGCAACATAGAGGTTAGCATTAAGTTTATTTCGGCTACATTACCTTCATTAATCAAATAGGCTCTTTTTACTCCTTGATCGGCAAATTTACCATAATAACCGTTCCACTTTATTTTTGATTTAACATGGTCATAAATTAATGCTGCTTTTTTAAGCGGCTCATTTACATTAGCTATTAATAGATCTATTTCATCATTATAATAACGATCTTGATCTAGTTCTTTACCAAAATTAGGACTATCATAAATTGTTTTAACAACATCTTCCCAAGTAGTTGCAAAATACTTTAGTGGCGAATCGGGAAAACTCGTATAGGATAATTCGTACTTAATTGCTGAACGATAATTTTCGATATTGTTTACATAAGGTTCATCCTTTAAAGCTGGTACATCAGAAAGTAAAAACTTAGTTGTATTATTTGTATATGTTAATTCAGATGATTGAAACTCCGTTTGAGAATACCTACTTCTTTCTTTACTATTAAACCTTATCACTCCTCGTTTTGCTTCATGAATTGGATTAATTGATATAAATCCTTTTGATATAGGTTTAAAAACAAAATATTCTGGTGCTTCAAACAATGCTTCTACATTTTTAACAGGAATATCATGCTGAAATTCAAAATCATCAATATTCCAATAAAAAGGTGACACAATTTTATATTTGTATTCAATAACAGACCCTTCTTTTATGTTGGGCATCGTGAACTTCGTTTCATTAGTATATTTAGATTTTTCAGTATTAAAAATCCCTTCTTTCTCAAGTTTAGATTCTTCTTCTTTACCGTTAACCAAATTATAAGTATAAGCCTTTAAACTATTCACTTCCTCTTCGTCATTTGACTGCTTATGTAACCTTATAACTTTAGTTGCATAATCAAATCCTTTTTGGTTGTATATCTTAATTCGTTCTTGTATTTCAGTGACTAGCGAAAATCCTTCTTCTTGCCTATATTGAATATATGTTCTTCTATATTTATACAAATAAGCAGCATTTGCTGAAGAATCTAAAGGATTAAATTTTTCTTCCAATTCTTCTTTAGAAACTTTACCAAAACTAAAATTCTGAGCAAATATGTTTACACAAAAACACAAGGTTAATGACAGTATTGTAATTCTCATCTATTCTTGATTTTTAATTAATGCTATTTTTGAATTGTCATATTTATTGACTTCTTTATAAAACTCTCTGTAAGATTCGTAATCTTCTTTTGGGTATTCACCATCATTAATTATCCATTCGCGTTTATAGAGTAATGTTGATTCATCTTTAACAACAAATTCTGCCCTATAACTACCAAATTTATTTTCTATTGAAACATTATCAGGTCGTGATTCTATAGTAAAATCGGGTGGTAGTTTAATTTCAACCTCATCTACATCTTTAAAACCTCTCTTTATTTTAAGTGGCAACTTTCTATCTCTATAACGGTCTGGAACATCGGTATTTCTATTTAAGGCATTTACCGTTAGCAACATTCTATTGCCTACTACTTTAGAATAGCTAGGAGCTAAAAAGCTAACATCTTCTACAAATTCATTCTTCAACTTGTTGTTGTTGATTTTCATGGTATTTATTCTCATACCATTCACATAGTTCCAGCGCTTTTTGTAATGCGTATCTAAATCCCTTTCCGTTTCGGTTTCCAACCAATATTTGTTATCGTATTGGATGCCTTTAGAATTCACGGTTACTTTCACATCAATCAATCCATCGTTGGTTACTGTATAAGTCCCATTAATAAATTGCGAACTCTCCTCTATTCCGTACTTTTTTGTATGCTGAATTTTACCACCTTCAGGAGTTATTACTAACACATCTCTATCGTCGGTAAAGTCGCCAATAAAACCAAAAGGCAGTTTCTGATTGGTACATTCTAACCAAACATCTTCTTGATTTTCAATTGGAATATTAAGAATTACGTGATTACCTTGCATAGCGGCAAAATCGTTTTCTAAATTTCGTTGCGAATCACCAGCATACACAACTGTGTAATTTGATGGAATTCCTGCAGCATTTAATAGTGCCATAGTGTAATTTGTTAAAGCTTTACAGTCGCCATAACCTAATTTATCTACTTCTGATACATTAAAGGGCTTCCAGCCACCAATGCCTACTTGCACACTAATATAGCGTGTTTTATCTTGAACGTATTGATAAATTTTTCGTGCTTTATCAATATCATTTGTTTCATCTTTTACTAGGTTTTGGATTATAGATACTGTACTTGCTGGCAAATCGTGGGTATCTTTAATTAAATCTTGATACATCCATTTTCCAAAATCCGCCCAATCGTTTACTTCGGTTTTTACTCCTTCAAGAGCAAATTTATTAGAACTTACCAAAACCTTTGGTGCTATATCAACTAAACCAGGACTGTAAGCTTCTGGTTTAAATGCTTCCATGTTTTTTATTGAATAACTAATTTTGTTCTGAAGTGCTTCTTTTGCTAAATCATGGCCATCGAAATTTTTCTCTTTGGTTCTAATGGTTATATCATTTGGAAAATTTATAGTATAAGTACTCTCTTCTACACTTAAAAAATAATCGTTAACAGGTGTGAAAGACTGTATAAACGCGGTGTTTTTAGTATTGATTTCGCAAACAAACTCGACCGTATAAGGGTACGAAATGGGCGTATACTCTAAATATTTAACCCTGGAGTCACTATACAATGTACCGCCATCTACAGCGCTTACATCTTTAAAATCGTTCTTTTTTATTTTTTTAATAACAGCTCCATGTTGGTTAAAAACTAAAACTTCTAAGGTTTTAATTTTTACATTGTTATCATAATGTACAAAAGCATCTAAGCTGCTATTCCCTTCTTTATTTAAAATAGTTATAATCCGTTTTTCGTAAACCGTCATATCATCAATGGCATTCAAAGTGATATTTAATTCGCTGGAACGGACAACAGCATTGGCGTTTTCCTTTAAATTATTAGGAATTGAAAAACTAACATATAATTTTTCTTGGGAAGAGATTTGTATCGTTATTAAAAAAACAATAAAAAATATAATATACTTTAACTTCATAGTGTCCATTTTGGCTAATCAAAAACCTAAATATAGAATATTAAAGCAATAAAATACATAAGAAAAATAATATTTCGTTGTAATACTATTCTCTTGTATTAAAAAATCTTACAAAAATATATTATTCTTTATTTTTTGAATCGATGATTATGGTTACAGGTCCATCGTTAAGTAATTCCACTTTCATGTCGGCACCAAATTCTCCAGTTTGAATGGGTTTACCCAAATCGGCTTCTACTTGTTTTACAAAAGCTTCGTAAAGCGGAATGGCAATATCTGGTTTTGCTGCCTTTATATAACTGGGGCGGTTTCCTTTTTTAGTTGCAGCATGCAGGGTAAATTGGCTTACGGCAATCACATCGCCATGAACATCTAGTAAGGATTTATTCATAACACCTTCATCATCACCAAATATGCGAAGGTTTACTATTTTGTTTGATAACCATTTGATGTCTTCATGAGTATCATCATCCACAATACCCAATAAAACAAGGAGTCCATTTGAAATTTCGGCAACCTTCACCTTTTCAATTGTTACGTTTGCCCTTAAAACTCTTTGAATAACTACCTTCATTCCTTCTCCCAGTTATCCGTTCTGTAATGCTCATCTTCACCTTCAACAATTTGTAAATAACTACGATAGCGCGAAAATGCAATTTCATCATTATCCAACGCCTTTTTAACAGCACATTTAGGTTCTTGGATATGCAAACAGTTATTAAACTTACAGTCTTGTTTTAATTTGAAAATTTCCGGGAAATAATCGCCAATTTCTTCTTTATCCATATCAACAACACCAAAACCTTTTATCCCGGGCGTGTCGATAATTTTTCCACCAAAACTAAGGTCGAACATTTCTGCAAAGGTTGTGGTGTGTTGCCCTTGACTATGAAGTGTTGAAATTTCTTTGGTTTTAATATTCAAAGTGGGTTCAATCGTATTTACAAGGGTAGATTTCCCAACACCTGAATGGCCCGAGAACATACTCACTTTATTATGCATTAACGCTTTTACCTTATCTACATTTTTACCCGTTACCGCCGAAACACCAATACATTCGTAGCCAATATTTCTATAAATATGTGCTAAATACCGAACTTCATCTAAAGTTTCCTCATCGTAAGTATCAATCTTATTGAAAAGCAATACAGTTTTTATGGAATAGGCATTGGCTGTTACTAAAAACCTATCAATAAAACTTGTTAAGGTTGGCGGATTATTAATGGTAATCATTAAAAAAACCTGATCGATGTTAGAGGCTATAATATGGGTTTGCTTGGAAAGGTTAACCGATTTCCGAACAATATAATTGGTTCTATCATGTATATTATAAATAACCCCCGACACTTGGTTATTATCGGTTTCCAACTCAAAATCTACAACATCTCCTACCGAAATGGGGTTGGTACTTTTTATGCCTTGTATTCTAAATTTACCTTTTATACGGCATTCGTAGGTTTCGCCCAGTTCGGTTTTAACGGTGTACCAACTTCCTGTAGATTTATAAACGAGTCCTGTCATTCATTTCATTTAAACATTACAAATTAACAACTTTTCAATTTAACAAAAAGTGTATATTAGGTGCATAATTTCAAAAATCAAAAACAATCATGAAAAAATTATTATTATTTATTGGTTTCGGGCTGGTTTTATGCCTCGACTCCTATTCTCAAGTAGAATACAAAGTCATTACAAGTGTAGAATCTATAGTACCTAGCGGACTGGGGCGTTCTAGAATTATTAGTGCCAACGAAGACAAAAATTACAAAGAATACACCTCAACCCAAACGGAAGATGACCACACCCGAAATAAATCGGATCGTGGAGATATTCGTGTGAAAGATTTTGATGAAACTAAATTGTTGAATTTTTACAACATAGCAGGAATTCGTTTTCAGAATATTGCAGCCAATGATGCTGTAATAACCTCTAAAATAAACACCATGGTAGAAGAAGGTTGGGAATTGGCTTTTGTTACCAGTGCCGTTGAAAGTGATAGTGGTAAAGATGACGGACAAGGCATTTTTATTACCCGATATATTTTTAAAAGAAACAAGCAACAATAAAGCATAAAAAACGCCTCACATTGTGAGGCGTTTTTTATGCTTTCACTTATTTTGACCAGTTTATCGAATACTAATAATCTTACTATTTCGTTCATTATCTTCCCCTTTAACAACCAACAAGTAATTCCCTGAAGATAACTTATCTCTTTTTAAAAGAATAGAATTTGTTCCAGCTGTATATACTTTTTCAGTTATATCAAACACCTTTACACCCATTAAATTATATAAAGACACTTGTATTTTAGACGCCTGTTTAATATTAAAAACAATATTGGTTTCCGTGGAAAATGGATTTGGATAATTGTATATCCCTTCTTCAAATTCAAAATCATTTAAACCCAGTGCTATAGTTTCAAAAGCTCCTAAATCTGGAGCAACTCCATTAAATGGCAACCCAACATTAACTCCTTTATCAATTAAATCGCTACCCGGTACAAGCTTCATAAAGTCAATATCAGGCAAACTACCATCTGCTTTTCTAGGACTGGTCAATAAAGCTATGTCTAAACTTACAAAATCGGATGCATTGGCTACAAGTCCGTTTTGCCAACTATTGTTGGTTATATTTGTTGTTGTAGCAGAATAACTATCTCCACCAGAAACACCAGAAAATGAAATGGTATTTTTAATGGTAAGTGAATTAGCAATGTTAGAATTACCAAAATTGATATTTCTTCCGTTACTATAAGCACCACAATTATATAGCGTTACGTCTCCTCTGTTGCTGTTATGATCAAAACCGTCAAAAACATTCCCTACTGCTATACAGTTTTTATAAATAGCATTATGCTTCAACAATTTATCATCACTCCCTCCTGTTTTAAAACCATTACCATCACCAGCACCTATAGTTCCATTTTTTAAATAACCATTCTTTATAGCCCAACAATTTTCATGAGTGGTTGTAATATTATCTGCAGGTCTCAAATAACCATCCCATCCATCATCAAGATTTTGCCATGCTCGACATCCTATGAATTTATTGCCTGTACCCGCATCTAATTTACATGCAAAACCATCGGCATTTTCAAGGGTAGAATCGGCATTAAAAAAGGAGTCACAGTTTAAAATCGTGTTATTGCTTCCACCAGACCCTATTTGAAGTCCAGTATCTTTACATTCGCTGAATGTGCAAAACTCAATTAAATTATTACTACCACCAATAAACATCCCGTTATCGCCTGCACCAAATATATCCAAACCCTTAATATGCCAATAAGACCCTGATAATGTAATAGCTCGGTTTGATGAATTTTCAGCCATTGAAGAAAAATCTAATTTTATTCTTGTTGTATTGGCTGGATTTGGTAATAATGAAATTAGATTTCCACTAGTGCCGCTCTTGGTTATGCTAATTTTAGTGTTGAACACATAATTACTCCCATTGCTGTCACTAATATAAATATTGCCCCCGGCAGTTACAGTTGCAAGTGCATTTGTTAATTCTAGCGGAGTACTTACGTAGATATCAGCAACAGCAAAATCAGCTCCTGACTCTTTTATATTACTTATCGATTCAATTTTACATTCTGCTGCTAAATGAGCAAAACTGTTTAAAAAAAATATGAGAATTAAAATTTTATGTATCATCAGTACCAATTTATTAGGAATTACAAAGATAATTACTTTACATGTTACTTATTAAATATCTTCAGGATAATCGATTACATAATTATATTAAACGTCAAAATACATCCCTTAAACCTATAAATTCTTTTAATTGATTTTATATTTAATTTGACAAAATATAAATCTCAAAAAAAACCTTAACAGTAACTATATAAAAAAAGACCCACAATAAAATTATGAGTCTTTTCTAAATATTATTAGCAAATAATTATCCGTTAATCACTTTCTCTTGGTGATTGATAGATTCTTGGTGAATAGCTTTAAACATTTTTAAAATGAACTCTTCACTTAATCCTTGAGATTCGCCTTCAATTACCATTTTACCTAAAATCTCGTTCCAACGCTTGCTTTGTAAAACAGCAACGTTTTTAGATTTTTTAAGTGCTCCAATGCTATCGGCAGCTTTCATGCGTTTTCCAAGTAATTCGATAATTTGGTTGTCAACCACATCAATTTGTGCTCTTAAATTATCCAATTGCTTGTTGTAATCAGCTTCCGGATCGGTTTCTTTTCTTATTTTCAAATCTTTCATAATTTGAACTAAGCTTGCTGGCGTTACTTGTTGCGATGCATCACTCCAAGCATTATCTGGGTCGTAATGTGTTTCAATCATCAATCCATCAAAATTCAAATCTAAAGCCGTTTGAGACACATCAAAAATCATATCACGTTTTCCTGTAATATGCGACGGATCGTTAATTAAAGGAATATCAGGATATTTGTTTTGAAACTCAATAGCCAATTGCCATTCTGGATTGTTTCTGTATTTAGTTTTCTCATATGTTGAAAACCCTCTATGAATGGCTCCAATATTTTTAACCCCTGCTTTGTAGATACGCTCAATACCACCTAACCACAACGCTAAATCTGGATTTACTGGGTTTTTAATCAACACCGGCTTATCAGTTCCTTCTAAAGCATCTGCAATCTCTTGCATAATAAATGGGCTAACCGTTGAACGTGCACCGATCCATAATAAATCTACATCATGCTCTAAAGCTAATTTGACATGGGCAGCGTTTGCAACTTCGGTACAAATTTTCATACCGGTTTCCGCTTTTACTTTTTGTAACCATTTTAAGCCTAATGCACCAACACCTTCAAACATTCCTGGACGTGTTCTTGGTTTCCAAATACCTGCTCTAAAATAACTTACATCAGTATTTTTTAGCTCGTGCGCTATTTTTAATACTTGCTCTTCTGTTTCAGCACTGCAAGGTCCTGCAATTACCAACGGATGACTCAAATTCAAGTCATCTAACCACGTTCTCATTTCTTTTTTGTTTTCCATAATTTTAGTAAAATTTCAATAATCAAATCCCAAATCCCAAAAAACAATATTGGGCTACCATTGGAATTTGGTATTTAATAATTGGTATTTTTTATTAATTTATTCCGTTTAAAATATCTTTTATATGATTAGTTTCTTTCATTTCATTAAAAATAGCATCAAAATCATCCCCTTTCATTAGATCTTTAAAATGTGTTAGGTTTGTGATGTATTCCTCTAATGTTTCTATAACATTTTGTTTGTTCTGTTTAAAAATTGGCGTCCACATTTCTGGCGAACTTTTTGCCAAACGTACGGTTGATGCAAATCCACTGCCTGCCATATCAAAAATATCACGCTCGTTTTTTTCTTTTTCAATCACCGTTTTTCCTAACATAAAAGAACTGATGTGCGACAGGTGCGATACGTATGCAATGTGTTTATCATGCGCCTCTGGATTCATATAACGAATACGCATCCCAATAGACTTGAACAACTCCAATGCTTTTTCCTGAAGTTTGAAGGTTGTTTTTTCAACCTCACAAATAATATTAGTTTTCCCAACAAACAAATCAGGAATAGCAGCACTTGGCCCTGAATGTTCCGTTCCCGCAATAGGGTGCATTGCTAAAAAATTCCTGCGTTTTGGGTGATTTTCTACCACTTTGCAAATATCGGCTTTTGTAGAGCCTGCATCTACCACCAAACCTGTATCAGGAATTTTATCTAAAATAGATGGCAATAATTTTACCGTAGCATCAACAGGAATGGAAATAATGACTAAATCGGCATTAACAATATCATCTAAAATTGCCTTTTTATCAATTAAATTAAGAGCTAATGCTTCATCAAGCGTCGTTTCTTTTCTACTGATACCGTGAATAACCACTTCTGGATATTTCTTTTTAATATCAATAGCAAGACTTCCGCCTATTAAACCAACTCCTATGATGTATATGTTCTTCATTTTACTCGTGCAATTGCTTCTTCTAAAACTTCGGTTGAGGCACATAACGAAAAGCGTATGTATCCTTCACCTTTACTACCAAAAATAGTTCCCGGTGTAATGAAAATATGGTTGTTTTTCAATATTAAATCTATATATTCTTCCGATTTTACAAACGGTGGTAATTTTGCCCAAACAAATAATCCTGTCGCATTTTTATCATATGTACAATTTAATGCATCGGCCAGTTGCCATACTAAATCCCTACGCTGTTTATAAACACTGTTTAATGCGCTAAACCACATATTGGAACATTTTAATGCTTCCACAGCGCCTTTTTGAATGCCGTAAAACATTCCAGAATCCATGTTGCTTTTCACCTTTAAAACATTGTTTATGTGCTTACTATCACCTACCACCATACCTACACGCCAACCTGCCATGTTAAAGGTTTTGCTTAAAGAATTCAATTCTAAACAAACCTCTTTGGCACCTTCTACCTCTAAAATACTTCTTGGGTTATCGTTTAAAACAAAACTGTACGGATTGTCGTTAACAATCAAAATATCATGTTTTTTTCCAAAAGCCACCAATTCTTCAAATAAAAACTTACTTGGTTGCGCGCCTGTTGGCATGTGCGGGTAATTTACCCACATCAACTTTACTTTAGTTAAATCTAATTTTTCTAAAGCCTCAAAATCGGGCAACCAATTATTGGCTTCATCAAGTTCATAAAAAACAGGCTCAGCCCCCACTAAATTGGTAACCGATGCATACGTTGGGTAGCCTGGGTTTGGTATCAATACGCCATCGCCTTCATTCAAATATGCCATAGAAATATGCATAATCCCTTCCTTACTTCCCATTAAAGGCAATATTTCAGTTCCCGGACTTAAATTTACTTTAAAATGTGCTTTATAAAATCCAGAAATAGCTTCTCTTAATTCAGGCAAACCTTGGTAGCTTTGGTATTTATGGGCACTCGGGTTAGAGAAACCTTCATTTAAAGCATCAACCACTTTTTGTGGCGGTTGCATATCGGGGCTTCCAATCCCTAAATTTATAATAGGCTTGCCACTTGCAATAAGCAAATTCACTTCTCTCAGTTTTTTTGAGAAGTAGTATTCTTCAACGGTATGTAGCCTGTTTGCTGCCTGAATCATTTTTTTGCATTTTTATATTCACCCAAAACTTTAAAACTTTGTGCCATAATTTCTATAATCGATTTTCCTTTTTTAAAATCGTCATACTTTTCAAAAGTAACATCCACAAAAAAGGCATATTTCCAAGGTGTTTCAACAATTGGTAAAGATTGTATTTTGGTTAAATTCAGCTTACAATCACTCATCACATTTAAAATAGCTGCTAAACTGCCTCGTTTATGGTCAGCTTCAAACCTAACCGACGCTTTGTTTATTTGATTTTCGGGTATTTCAGAATTCAAACGTTTTACAATAACAAAACGGGTTTCGTTATGCTTTATGGTTTGAATACTAGGTGCTAAAATATCCAGTTCAAAAATTTCGGCAGCCATAGCACTGGCAATTGCACCAACACCTTTAAGCTGCTTTTCTTGTATACGCTGAGCAACCTCGGCAGTATCTTTATCTTCAACCAATTTAATGTGCGGATGCAATTTGAAAAATTCCATACACTGCAACAAAGCCATAGGATGTGAATACACTTCCTTAATTTCCTTAATATTTTGATTGGGCAATGCCATTAAATTGTGCTGAATATCTAAATAGTGTTCACCCACAATATGCAAGCCGAATTTGTTTATTAAAGCATAATTAGGAATGATAGAGCCTGCTATAGAGTTTTCCAAAGCCATAATAGCAGCATCACATTCTTTGGTTATTAAAGAATCGACTACTTGGTCAAATGTTGAACATTCTATAGCATCAACAGGCTTATCAAAATATTGCTGCGACACAATATGATGAAAAGATCCTTTTACGCCCTGTATGGCCACTGTTTTTATCATATACAAAAAAAAGTCCCGATTTTCATCGAGACTTAGTATTAAAATTTATGTTTATAAATTACACATACAACGTCTCGTTTTTTCTGCTAAAGAAAAAATAAAAACCGCTAAAATATGTATAACCTACTGTTGTCTTCATAATTATGGCGCTAAAGTAATTAATATTTTAAGAAATAGAAACAGGATAAAACCTTTTTTTCATATTTATTAAAAGTTTTAAATATTTTACAGCAAAACATACATTACATTAGATAATCATTATTTTTGAATAAATAATTTTAAATATGTCAATACAGGTAGAAGGCGTTTCCAAACTTTACGGAAACCAAAAAGCATTGAACAACATCTCTTTTAAAGTTGAGAAGCCTGAAATTGTTGGATTTTTAGGTCCTAATGGTGCTGGCAAATCTACAATGATGAAAATTTTAACTACTTACCTAGATTCCAGTGAAGGCATTGCTACCGTAAATGGTTTTGATGTAAATACCAATAAGCAGCAAGTACAACAAAGCGTAGGCTATTTACCGGAGCATAATCCACTTTATTTGGACATGTATATTAAAGAGTATTTGACATTTAATGCGCGTATTTACAAAATTAAAGAAGAGCGTATTGAAGAAGTTATTGAACTTACCGGATTAACACCTGAAGCCCATAAAAAAATTGGGCAACTCTCCAAAGGGTATCGCCAGCGTGTTGGTTTAGCCAATGCTTTACTGCACAATCCTGATGTTTTGATTTTAGATGAACCTACCACTGGTTTAGACCCCAACCAATTGGTTGAAATTAGAAACCTAATTAAAAACATTGGCAAAACTAAAACCGTATTCCTCTCCACCCATATTATGCAAGAAGTTGAAGCCATGTGCGATCGTGTTATCATCATCAATAAAGGTGAAATTATAGCCGATAAAAAACTTAAAGACTTACACGAAAACAAAGAACAAGTTGTTATTGTTGAATTTGATTACCGTGTTGAAGATGCGTTTTTATTAAGGTTATCAAAAGTTAAAACTGTGGTTAACACGCACGATTTTGTTTATGAAATCACTTTTTCAACTTCCGAAGATATGCGTTCGCATGTATTTGATTTTGCCCATGATAATAAATTGAAGATTTTACAATTGAACCAAAAAAACGCGAGTTTAGAATCACTTTTCAGAGATTTAACTTCGAAATAGTTTCATAAATCCATTATTCATTTTTTGAATAAAATAGAAGTATGACCAATATCATCTTTACTAAAAGGTGTACACATTAACTTAGCAACATCGTTTATTAACAATAAAACAAGCTAATTATTACATTTAAAAGTGTGTAACAATTATCTTTATAACCATATAAAACACAAGATGAGCAAAGGAATTTATGTAGCTACAATGGAACCAAACAGCGGAAAATCGGTTGTTGTTTTAGGTTTAATGCGTATGCTTTTAGGAAAAACAGCCAAAGTTGGTTATTTCAGACCTATAATAGAAGATTTAGATGCTGATGAAATGGACAACCACATCAGTACCGTACTATCACATTTTGAAATAGACATCAATTATAAAAAAACCCATGCCTTTACCAGAAACGAAGTCTTGGATTTATACAATCAAGGAAAATCGGGTGAGGTACTAGATGAAATAATTAAAAAATACAAATACCTTGAAGAACGCTTTGATTTTGTTTTAGTTGAAGGCACCGATTTTTCACATGAAAACTCAAGCATCGAACTGGATTTGAATATCCTAATTTCAAAAAATTTAAGTCTACCCGTTATTATCGTGATGCAGGGAGACAAAAAAGAAAACAAAGAAATTGTAGATGGCGTTCAATTGGCTTATGATACGTTTAGAACCTCCGTAGATGTACTTTCCATCATGACCAACAAAGTAGATGCCAATGAAATTTCTGCATTAAAAGATTTATTACTGAAACGTATTAGTGCCAATACAGACATTACGGTTATTCCAAAAATACACACACTATCAAGCCCTACGGTGAAAGAGGTTGTAAAATCGCTTGATGGCAAAGTGCTTTTTGGCAAAGACATGCTAAACAACCTTATAGACAGTTTTAGTGTGGGCGCTATGCAACTACGCAATTATCTTACCCATTTAAAAGAAAATGCGTTGGTAATTACCCCAGGAGATAGAGCCGATATTATTTTAGGAGCGTTACAAGCTAATATATCCAAAAACTATCCTAAAATTTCTGGCATCATTTTAACAGGCGGTTTAATTCCTGAAGAGCCTATTTTAAAACTCATTGAAGGTCTTTCTAGCGTGGTGCCCATTATTAGTGTTAACGAAGGCACTTATTCGGTAACCAATAAAATTGGCAATATCAAATCTAAAATATATGCTGAAAATGATGAAAAAATAACAACATCCATTTCAACATTTGAAAAACATGTAGATACCGATAAACTAGCCGACAGATTGATAACCTTTGAATCTGGTATATTCACACCTAGAATGTTTCAATATAATTTATTGCAACGTGCTTTAAAAAACAAAAAACACATTGTATTGCCTGAAGGTTACGACGAGCGAATTTTACATGCAGCAGCTAAATTAATTAATGCACAAGTTGTAAATTTAACCTTGATAGGTGACGTAGATAAAATTAAAGAGCGAATTGAAAAATTGGATATTCCTTTAAACATTAATGATATAAATATTGTAAATCCACAAAGCTCACCATATTTCGAAGATTACGTAAACACTTTTTATGAATTAAGAAAGCATAAAAATGTAAACTTAGAAATGGCGAGAGATGCTATGTCTGATGTATCGTATTTTGGAACGATGATGATTTACAAAGGGCATGCCGATGGCATGGTATCTGGCGCGGTACACACCACACAACACACCTTACGTCCTGCTCTACAGTTTATCAAAACCAAACCAGGTGTAAACATTGTGTCTTCTATTTTCTTTATGTGTTTGGCGGACAGAATTTCGGTTTTTGGTGATTGTGCCATCAACCCAAACCCAAATGCACAAGAATTGGCTGAAATTGCCATTTCATCCGCACAAACCGCTAAAGATTTTGGCATTGAACCCAAAGTTGCTATGTTATCGTACTCATCAGGTGCCTCTGGAAAAGGAGCCGATGTGGAAAAAGTTAGAGAAGCCACAGAAATAGTTAAACTCCAATCGCCTACTTTAAAAATAGAAGGCCCTATACAATATGATGCTGCCGTTGATATGCGCATAGGAAAAAGCAAATTACCCGATTCTGAAGTTGCAGGAAGTGCCAGTGTATTAATATTTCCAGATTTAAACACAGGAAACAACACCTATAAAGCCGTACAACGCGAAACAGGTGCGCTGGCCATCGGTCCTGTGCTACAAGGTTTAAACAAACCTGTTAACGACCTAAGCAGAGGGTGTACAGTAGAAGATATTTACAGCACCGTTATTATAACCGCCATACAAGCTCAAGAAAACTAAACATGCAAGTACTTATTTTAAATTCAGGGAGTTCTTCCTTAAAATTTCAACTATTTTCAATGCCTAAAGAAACCATTTTATGTTCTGGAATTGTAGAACGCATTGGTTTTAACGATTCTTTTTTCAAATTTAAAACTGATACAGATACAGTTGAATTGGAGTCTCAAATCTCAAACCATAAAACAGCATTAAAATTAGTAGCCCAACATCTTTTTGACAAAAATATAGGGGTTGTCAAATCGGCTGAAGATATTGCCATTGTTGGACACAGAGTGGTGCACGGTGGTATTTATTTTAGCGACACTACTGAAATTACCAATGAAGTTAAGGAGAAAATAAAAACACTTTCATCTTTAGCGCCATTGCATAATCCTGCAAATTTAGAAGGCATCGTAGTTGCTGAAGATATTTTTCCAAATGCGAAACAAGTTGCTGTTTTTGATACGGCATTTCTGCAATCCATTCCTGAAGTTGCTTATAAATATGCGATTCCTAATGAATTTTTAACCGAACATCATATTCGCCTATACGGTTTTCACGGAACAAGTCATAAATACGTTTCAGAAAAAGCCATTGCCTTTTTAGGTAAAAAAGAATCCAAAATTATCACCATTCATTTAGGTAACGGTTGTAGTATGACCGCTATTAAAAACGGAAAAAGCATCGATCACTCCATGGGGTTTTCACCTTTAGAGGGGTTAATCATGGGGACACGTTCTGGCTCTATTGATCCTTCAATTATTTTCTATTTAAAAGACAAATTAAAATACAGTCTAAAAGAAATAAATGCGCTTTTAAATAAAAAAAGTGGCATGTTGGGACTAACAGGTTACAGCGATTTAAGGGATATTGAAACTTTTGCAGCAAAAGGCAACAAAGATTGTATTTTGGCTTTAGAAATGAATGCTTACCGCATTAAAAAATACATTGGAAGTTATGCAGCTGCTTTAAACGGATTGGACGCCATTGTATTTACCGCTGGTATAGGCGAAAATTCAAAACATATGCGCCAGTTGATTTGTAAAGATTTAGATTTTCTAGGAATTAACTTAGATACTGAAAAAAACAATTCTGATTTAAGAACAATTCGTGAGATAAGCACTGCCGATTCTAAAACAAAAATCTTGGTAGTTCCAACTAATGAAGAGCTAGAAATTGCAAAACAAGCAATGGAACTAATTAAAAATTAAGCGCCCTTTGTAAACTTCTTGAACATCAACAATAGGCGGTTGTGTTACCGAAATAACATTTCCCGTTCCGGATATTCTACCGCTTAAAGATTGTTGTGGGTTTACTATCATATCGTTAGAGCTTCGGTTCCAAAACACCACATTTTGGGCAATTAAGTTAGCACCTTCAAAGCGTGACGTTCCTGCGTAAAACTCAATATTTAAGTTTGCCGTTTTACCTGAAACAAAACAATTAGATAAATTATTAAACACTATGCGAAAGGTATCGTTATCCAGTTGTAATTTAAAATTTGCACTAACAAAACTGTCCGGCGCATTAAAATCTTCAGACAAAATGGTTAAGCTTGGATAAGTTAAAACTCCATCTGAGCTAATATCGTACTGCGTTGAACTTATAATTTCTGTAATATTTGGAGACGTTACGTACACTTTTGTAACACCGTAATCTCGCATATAATTACATGCATTATTGTCTAAAAGAATCAATTTCCCATCTTCAACAATTGCCTCAACATCATTTAATAAATTCTTTCCTGTTTCAATAATTACTTTTTGCTCAATACCTTCTTTAATTATTAATTCAATATCTCTATTTACCAATATTTTACTGAAACTAGACACACTGATTTCTTGCTGAACAATACTTCCTGTCGTTTGAAAACAATCGCCTGCGTTTTCACTATTGCAAGTCATCATCAAAACAGAAATTAATATGTAAATAAGTTTTTTCATCTAAATTATAATCGAACGCCTATTCCCAACTCTACAGCTTCGGCTTTTACTCCGTGTGATTTCAGTGTTAAGGCTCCAAACCATTTTTTATTTATATATCGTTTTAAACCAATTCTTGAATAGGTCCTGCCCTCAAAATCAAACGGATAATACACATAATACCCCAATTGGGTTTCCAAAGAGGTTTTGTTGATAAACAATTCATGCCCCACAAATACCCCAATGCGTTTATGGTCTTCATCTCCAGAAACATTTGACTCTGGAAACGATACACTTTGATAATAAATAAGCTCTTTTAAAAACTTTGAAAAAAACACATCTGTACCGAACTGTAAGGCACTTTTAACGTTTATACGTTTATCGGCATAAGCGGATACAATATAAAACGGAAATTGACCGCTGCCAACCACATCACTTTCATTCACACCACCTCTAAAAGCAAAATTATATTTAATTGACTGGGTGAATCTTTCCTTTTCACCATCAGCAATGGTTGTAATATATTCAGGTTCTTCTTCATCTAAATCATAAGTTACTCCTACATTAAACGCTATGGTATTCACACTCGCATTTGGAGCCTTAAGATTGGCGTTGGAATAATGAATTAACGAAAACCCTGCCTGTACTCCAAACCTATCGATGATGCGTTCCTTTTTATAATTAAGCATTATCATGGTACTGCTTAATAAATGCGTGCCGAAAGCAATGTTTCTATAATTGTTTTCTTTATCGTATGGGTTGGATGTGTAACCAATGCCCTGCCCAATTCTGAGCATTAAATTCCGATTGAAAAAGTAGAAATTATAATGGGCATACAAGGATGCATTATTGCCTAACACCTCATTTTTCAAGTTTTGGTAAATATAAGTAATGCCATAATCGGGATAATTATAGCGTTGTTCCCAGTCATTAAAACCATAGGTTTTTTTGTTCCAACTTAAAATATAACCTTCAGGATGCCCTTTTATTAAATGCAGAATGTCGTTATTATGCAACGCGATGTTTCCTCTAAAATAGTTAAGATCTAGGTAAGATGTATGTTGCTTTTCTTGTGAAAAAACAAAACAAGTCACAATAAAAAAAGTGTAGGTTAAAAAATGCTTCATTAAAAGGATTGCTGTTAGGCAAAAGTAATGGAATAATTAAAATAACTCCGATGCAATGGCTTTTATATTATCACTTTTACCCATAGAGTAATAATGCAAAAACGGTACACCCGCAGCTTTTAATTCTTTCGATTGCTGAATGGCAAACTCAATACCCACTTGTCTTACGGCAACATTGTCTTTACAGGCCTCTACCGCTTCTATAAGTTCTTCCGGTAAATCTATTTTAAAAACCTGTGGTAAAATTTGCAAATGGCGCTTTACAGCAATTGGTTTTATACCCGGAATAATAGGCACAGTAATACCAATTCTTCTGGCTTCATCAACAAAATCAAAAAACTTTTTGTTATCAAAAAACATTTGGGTAACTACGTAATCGGCACCCGCATCAACCTTGGCCTTTAAACGTTTTAAATCCGTTTGAAACGACGGTGCTTCCATGTGTTTTTCGGGGTAACCTGCAACACCTACACAAAAATCGTAATTGTGTTCTACTTCAATTTCGTCGTGCAAATATTTACCATTATTTAAGTTGGTAATTTGTTGAACAAGCTCACTCGCATAAGCATTTCCTCCCTCAGTTGGGATAAAATAAGGTTCATCCTTTCTAGAATCGCCTCGTAAAGCCACCACATTATCAATCCCCAAATAATGGCAATCTACCAAAACATACTCGGTTTCCTCTTTGGTAAACCCACCGCATAACAAATGCGGAATGGCATCAATATTATATTTATGCATAATAGACGCACAAATACCAACGGTTCCGGGGCGTAAACGGGTAATACGTTTATCTAAAAGTCCGTTGCCTTTATCCACATAAATAAACTCTTCTCTAGATGTAGTTACATCAATAAACGGTGGTTTAAACTCCATTAACGGATCGATATTATTGTATAAATCCTGAATGTTTTTACCTTTTTGAGGCGGTACTACTTCAAACGAAAACAATGTTTTTCCGTTGGCTTTTTTTATGTGATCTGTTACTTTCATTCCTCTAAATCCCAAAAAGGGACTTTTTAATTGTTAATCTTAATACTGTTTTGAGCCTTACTCCTCGCTTATACCTACAAGGTTTTGAAAACCTTGCAGGAATCGCTCGCAGTCGTGCTTGTAGTTTCCCCTGAGTGCAGACGAAGGGCTGCAAGTCATTGCTCGTACCTCGCTATGGGCTTTTTGCTGCAAATGCGTTGCATTTACGATTTCCAAGTTTAAAAATAAAACTTATGAGTAATCCCTAACGCAAGTGCAAATTAAAGCAATAACTTTTTAACGACTTCATAATCTTCTTCATATTCCCAATAAATCCATCGTCCATCAACATAATCGGTTAAAATATATTTCTCGCTAATCGATTTTATTCTAGAAATAGGCACCAGTTTCTTCGAAAAATTATCCGAAGGAATATGCTCCATCATTTCCTTGTTCTTAGCATTATAGCCATGGGAAATGATGTAACTGCCTAATGTTAATTCTATAAATCTATCTTTCATATTCTTTTTTACCAGACCTAAAGGTTTTACAACCCTTGCAGATTAAATTACTCATCGGCAATTGTTGGATGCAACCATTTTCTAGCCTTTTCTTTGGTAATGCCTTTTCTAACCGCATAATCCGTTACTTGGTCGTCGGTAATTTTTCCTAAGCCAAAATATTTCGCTTCAGGGTTTCCAAAATAATACCCTGAAACCGCTGCAGCAGGCCACATGGCTAAACTTTCGGTTAGGGTAACGCCTATAATTTTTTCAACCTCCAACAACTCCCAAATGGTTTCTTTCTCCAAATGGTCAGGACATGCTGGATAGCCTGGTGCTGGACGAATACCTTTATAACTTTCTTTTATTAAATCATCATTGGTTAAATCTTCATCGGCAGCATACCCCCAGTGCTTTGTTCGAACTTGCTTATGCAAATACTCTGCTAAAGCTTCAGCAAACCTATCGGCAATGGCTTGGGCCATAATCGCATTGTAATCATCTTCTTTAGCCTTATAACTATCTGCTAGTTCTTGTGCACCAAAAATAGCAACACAAAACGCTCCCATATAATCGGTTTTCCCTGTTTCTTTCGGCGCTATAAAATCGGCTAAAGCTATATTTGGAATCCCTTCACGTTTGCTTAATTGTTGACGCAAAGTTCTAAATACCACAATTTTCTTTCCTTTTTTCTGTACCGAAATATCGTCATGGTTGATGGTGTTTGCTTCAAACAAACCGAAAACCGCTCTTGGTTTTAATAATTGCCTCGCTATAATTTCTTTTATCATAGCTTGGGCTTCATGATACATAATAGTAGCCTGCTCACCTACAACCTCATCCGTCAATATATCCGGGAATTTCCCATGCAAGTCCCAGCTTCTAAAAAACGGGCTCCAATCTATAAAAGGTTCTAATTCTTTTAAACTTAATTGTTTTAAAACTTGAACACCTATTTCGTTAGGCTTTACAATTTCAGAGGTTTCCCAATCTATTTTATATTTTCTTTTACGCGCTTCATTAATTGAAATATACGATTTCTCTTTACCACGTTTTAAAAACTTGGTACGGAACTCATCATAATCCTTTTTCAAATTGGCTACGTATTCATTCGCTGATTTTTTATTAAGTAAATCACCCACAACCGTTACGGCCCTCGATGCATCATTTACATGAACCACAGCGTTTTTATATTGCGGATCTATCTTTACAGCCGTATGAGCTTTTGATGTGGTGGCACCTCCAATTAATAATGGCAAACTAAAATTCAGGCGCTCCATTTCTTTAGCCAAATACACCATTTCATCAAGCGATGGAGTAATTAATCCCGACAATCCAATAACATCTACATTATGTGCTTTGGCCTCTGAAATAATTTTTTCTGGTGGTACCATAACCCCTAAATCGACTATTTCGTAATTGTTACAAGCTAAAACCACACTCACAATATTTTTTCCAATATCGTGCACATCACCTTTTACGGTTGCCATCAACACTTTCCCAACAGGTTCTTGGAATTCACCTTTTTCAGCTTCAATAAATGGATTTAAGTATCCAACAGCTTTTTTCATAACACGTGCCGATTTCACAACCTGAGGTAAGAACATTTTTCCTGCTCCGAATAAATCGCCTACCACGTTCATTCCAATCATTAAATGACCTTCTATTACATCAATAGGTTTTTCGGCTTGCAATCTTGCTTCTTCAACATCTTCAATAATAAAAGCATCTATACCTTTTACCAATGCATGTGTGATACGTTCTTGAACGGGGTTTTCTCTCCAACTTAAATCAACTCCTTTTTCAACTTTAGAACCTTTTACGGTTTCGGCAAAATCCAGTAAACGTTCTGTGGCATCATCGCGCCTGTCTAAAATAACATCTTCAACATGCTCTAATAAATCTTTTGGAATATCATCATACACCTCTAAAAGGGCTGGATTTACAATACCCATATTCATACCCGCTTGAATGGCATAGTATAAAAAAACCGAGTGCATTGCTTCGCGAACACCATCATTTCCTCTAAATGAAAATGATACGTTACTTACACCTCCACTTACGCTTACGTTTGGCAAGTTTTCACGCACCCAACGTGTGGCTTCTATAAAATCGATGGCATTTCTTCTGTGCTCATCCATTCCCGTTGCTACAGGAAATATGTTTAAATCGAAAATAATATCTTCGGAAGGAAAACCTACTTTATTGACTAAAATATCATAAGAACGTTTACAAATTTCAATACGTCTTTCATAATTGTCGGCTTGTCCAACTTCATCAAAAGCCATGATAACGACTGCGGCACCATAACGTTTTATTTGCTTTGCTTCCCAAATAAATTTCTCCTCACCTTCTTTTAAGGAAATAGAGTTAACCACACATTTACCTTGAACCACTTGTAAACCTGCTTCAATAATTTCCCATTTGGAACTATCAATCATGATAGGTACTCGAGAAATATCGGGCTCTGCAGCAATTAAATTTAAAAAACGAACCATGGATTCCTTGCCATCAATAAGTCCGTCGTCCATATTAATGTCAATAATTTGCGCACCACCATCTACTTGATGGCGTGCAATATCTAAAGCTTCATCAAATTGTTCGTCTTTAATAAGTCTTAAAAACTTTCTAGAACCAGCTACATTAGTACGCTCACCAACATTAATAAAATTGCTGTTTTCGTTTAAAACCAAAGGTTCTAAACCGGATAATCTCATATATTTTCTTTCAACCTTTTCTTTCATGTTCATTTTTTTAATGAGACGCTGAAACAAGTTCAGCATGACGGCGAGGTTTATATTTTGCAGCTATGTTTGCAATGGTTTTAATATGCTCTGGTGTTGTACCACAACAACCGCCTATAATATTTATTAAATTTTTCTTTAAATATTCCTCAATTTGTTCACCCATTTCCTCTGGAGATTCATCGTATTCACCAAAAGCATTTGGCAAGCCTGCATTAGGATGTGCAGAAATAGCAAAATCGGTTTTATTGGCAATGGCTTCTAAATGGGGCTGTAACAAATTTGCACCCAAAGCACAGTTGAAACCAATAGACAATAATGGAATATGTGATACAGAAATCAAAAATGCTTCAGCCGTTTGCCCTGATAAAGTTCTGCCTGAAGCATCCGTAATGGTCCCGCTTAACATGATGGGGATATCAATATGTCGTTCTTCTTTTACTTCTTCAATAGCAAATAAAGCTGCTTTGGCATTCAAGGTATCAAAAACGGTTTCAACCAAAAGTAAATCAACACCACCATCCATCAACGCTTCTACTTGTTGTTTGTATGCGATACGTAATTCATCAAACGTTACGGCTCTATAACCAGGATCGTTTACATCAGGCGACATACTTGCTGTACGGTTTGTTGGCCCAATAGAACCTGCTACAAAACGTGGTTTGTTTGGTTCTCGCTTTGTAAATTCTTCAGCTACTTCTTTGGCTATTTTAGCAGATTGAAAGTTTAGTTCATACACCAAATCTTCCATTTGGTAATCGGCCATAGCAATGGTTGTACCCGAGAAAGTATTTGTTTCAACAATATCCGCCCCTGCCTCAAAATATTTAGCGTGAATGGTTTTAATAGCTTCTGGCTGGGTAATAGAAAGCAAATCGTTATTTCCCTGCAATGGCGTGGGGTAATCTTTAAAACGCTCGCCTCTAAAATCTTCTTCAGTAAATTTATACTGTTGAAGCATGGTTCCCATAGCACCATCTAGCACTAAAATACGTTCTTGTAAAGCTTTATGTATGTTTGACATTTTGATATTTTTTATATCTGTTATGTCATCAAGAAAAGTAAAAAGATACACTTTTCGTTATCTTTCTAGTATTAAAAGATACTAGTAGAACGTAGCACCTTTCCCGAAAATCCGGGAGGTTGCCAAGGCTTCAACGGGTCTATTCCCTCTACCTTTCTTGATAACACAATTAATACGTTTATGAACTCGTGGGCAAAAATACCTCACATTTTTTTAAATTCACACTAAATTGACAAAAATCGGCTGATTTTATTCAAATAATGTTGAAGACAAATAGCGATCGCCTCTATCACAGATAATGGCTACAATAACGCCTTCATCAAGAGACTCTGCTATTTTTAAAGCGCAATATACAGCACCTCCGCTACTCATTCCTGCAAACACACCTTCTTCTTTAGCCAATCGTTGGGTTGTGGTTTTGGCATCTTGTTCGCTAACATCTACAACCACATCCACTCTAGAACGGTCAAAAAACTTAGGAACATAATCGGGTGACCATTTTCTTATCCCAGGTATTTTGGCACCATCTTCTGGTTGTGCTCCAACAATTGTGATATTTTTATTTTTTTCTTTCAGGAACCTTGATGTTCCCATAATAGTACCTGTGGTTCCCATTGCCGACACGAAATGGGTAATTTCGCCATCGGTATCTCTCCAAATTTCAGGCCCTGTGGTTTTATAATGCGCTTTCCAGTTATCATCATTTTCAAACTGATTTAAAAGCGTGTACCTTTTCTCATCCCTTAATTGAAATGCGATATCTCTAGAGCCTTCAATTCCTCTATCGGCAGGTGTTAAAATAACCTCAGCGCCATAGGCACGCATGGTTTTAACACGTTCTTCCGTAGAGTTTTCAGGCATGATTAATACCATATGTACTCCCAATAAATTTGCAATGAATGCCAAAGCAATTCCTGTGTTACCACTGGTTGCCTCCACCAAATAGTCGCCTTTTTTTATGTCGCCTCGTTTTAAGGCCTCATTAATCATATTAAAAGCAGCACGATCTTTTACGCTTCCGCCAGGGTTATCACCTTCCAGTTTTAGATATAGCTTTACGCCTTTTTTTGAAATAAGATGACTTGCCTCTACAAGCGGCGTATTGCCTATTTGATCTAAAATACCTTTAACGGATGCCATTCTTTTTTGGTCTGATTTTTATTTCGGTTTGGTAAGTAACTAATGAGTTTTCTGGAACCGATTCGGTAATCCAAACGTTGGCACCAATGGTACTATTTGCTCCAATTACAATATCGCCACCTAAAATAGTTGCGTTGGCATAAATGGTTACGTTATCTTCAATAGTTGGATGACGTTTAGTGGACTCCAAGCTTTTCTTTACTTGAATACCTCCTAAAGTAACACCTTGAAAAATTTTTACATTGTTCTTTATGATGGAAGTTTCACCTATAACAATTCCCGTTCCGTGATCAACAAAAAATGAATCGCCAATGGTTGCTCCCGGATGGATATCGATACCTGTTATACCATGTACATACTCACTCATCATTCTAGGAATAATGGGTACATTTTGCACATACAACTCATGACTTAAACGGTAAATTGAAATGGCATAAAACCCTGGGCATGCTAAATAAACTTCTTCCAAACTTTTGGTTGCAGGATCGAAATTTACCACTGCTACAGCATCTAAATCCAACTTTGTTCTAATGGCTTGAAACTTACCTTGAAATTCTTTCCAAATAGCTTCACCATCGTTAATATCTAGATTATTGGCAATGTCTAAAAACGTCTTTTTTAATGATTGAAGTTCGTTTTCATGTTCATCAAAAACATAATAAAATAAACGCTTTGTAAATGTTTTTACAACATCTTTTAAACGCACATTATATTTTTTTTGAATCAATTTATCGTTTAACTCTTGGCATGGATCCATATCAACTGCTTTTATTATCTAATGGTTGTCGGTATTCAACGTTGAAATTTACAACAATAATAGACTTTTAAAAAAACTTTTTTATTGAATGGATTGCACCACCGCTTTAGGAGCTTCTTTTCTAGAGCCATCAAAACCATCTATACCACTAACGGTTGTATATTTTAATACATACTTTTTACCTGGATTGATAATTCTATAAGCTGCTTGACACATTAAAGTAGCTTCGTGGAAACCACAAAGAATTAGTTTTAACTTTTCTGGATAGGTATTAACATCTCCAATAGCAAAAATACCCGGTATGTTTGTTTGATAATTTAATGAATTATCCACTTTAATGGCATTTTTCTCAATTTCCAATCCCCAATTTCCAATAGGCCCTAATTTTGGAGACAAACCGAATAATGGAATAAAGTGATCGGTTTCCAATTGAAACTCTTCACCATCTCTACTAACTGTTAAAGCTTCAATTTTACCATCGCCGTGTAGTTCTGTTACTTCGGCAGGGGTTATTAAATTAATTTTACCAGCGTCTTTTAATTCGCCTACTTTTTCAACAGAGTCCAAAGCGCCTCTAAATTCGTTTCTTCTATGGATTAATGTTACTTCTGAAGCCACATCAGCTAAAAAGATACTCCAATCTAAAGCAGAATCACCTCCACCAGATATTACCACACGTTTATCTCTATAAACTTCAGGATCTTTAATAAAATATTCCAATCCGTTATCTTCATAGATTTCTAGGTTATCCAATCCTGGTTTTCTTGGTTCAAAAGACCCAAGACCACCAGCAATAGCAACCACGGGCGCATGGTGTTTGGTGCCTTTATTGGTGGTTACAATAAAAGTGCCGTCTTCCAACTTATCAATGGTTTCTGCTCGCTCACCCAAAGTAAATCCTGGCTCGAACTGTTTCCCTTGTTCTAACAAGTTTTTAGTTAAATCGCCCGCTAATATTTCAGGGAAACCTGGTATATCGTAAATAGGTTTTTTAGGATAAATTTCTGAACATTGTCCTCCCGGTTGCGGTAACGCATCAATTAAATGGCATTTAAGTTTTAACAATCCTGCTTCAAAAACTGTGAATAATCCCGTTGGTCCAGCACCTATTATAAGTATATCTGTTTTAATCATTTTAAGCTTCTTTTACTCTTTTTTCTCAATTAATCCTTTGGTAAATTCGTTAAGTGTTTCCACTTTTTGTTCAAAATCACCTTTTATTGTTTTTCTATATTCGTTTAAATTTTTAACCAAATCGTCAACATTTTCAGGAATCACATCCTCGAAAAACTGACGCAAACGTTTGGCTGTTGTTGGCGACTTCCCATTGGTTGAAATTGCCACTTTCACATTACCTTTTGTAACGATACCACCCATATAAAAATCACAATATGGTGGGTTGTCGGCAACATTTACTAAAATACTACGCTTACGGCAGTGTTTATGTACTTTTACATTCACACTAGGCACATCGGTAGTTGCTATAACGATGTGTTTTCCTTTTAAATAACGCTTACTGTAGCGTCTTTTTATTAACGTAACATCTCCTTTTTTTGCCAGTTCAATTGTAGCTTCCCTAAACATGGGTGATACCATAGTAACTTTAGCATCTGGACTTGATTTTAGCAGGAAGGTTAATTTTTCTTCGGCTACATGCCCTCCGCCTACAATAAGCACATTCAGACTGTTTAACTTTAAAAAAATAGGATATAAATTATTCCTTTCCATATTTGAAGCCCAAGCTAAGCTTTGTTTAACTCTTTATAAATTGATGTTAATTGAACGCGTTCTTTTACTACATCGCCAATAACAATAATTGCTGGGTTTGCCAACTGCTTCTCCGCAACTACTTTACTAATGGTGCCGATAGTACCAAACCCGAATTTTTCGTTTTCGGTCGTACCTTCTTGAATGATGGCCACAGGCGTATCCTGCTTATTTTCATTTGAAAAAATTTGAACTATTTCATCCAATTTCCCCATGCCCATTAAAATAACAACCGTTGCTGTTGATTTTGCAGCAATAGCAACATCGTCAGATAATTGGTGCGCTTTTGTAGTTCCTGTTATGACCCAAAAACTTTCTGAAGCACCACGTTTTGTTAATGGAATACCCTGATACGCAGGTACAGCAATAGATGATGAAATACCCGGAACCACATAGGTTTCCAACCCAAATTGTTGTACATAATCTATCTCTTCAGCACCTCTTCCAAAAATAAAAGGGTCGCCACCTTTTAGGCGTACTACATGCCCTTTTTCTTTCGCTTTAGTAACAATGAGCTCGTTAATTTGTTCTTGTTGAAACGCATAACATCCTTTTCGTTTCCCCACAAAAATAAGCTCTGCACTTACCGAAGCATATTTAAGAAGCGATTCGTTTATAAGTGCATCGTACAAAATCACATCGGCAGATTCAATAGCTTTAATTGCTTTAAGCGTTATCAAATCCGGATCGCCTGGTCCTGCACCTACTACCGTTAATTTTGGGGTTTTCAAACTCATTATCTTTTATTTAAACCGCTTTATTTTCAAGCTTTGTATCTGTTTCTCTAAAAGCTCTTACTTTTTCTAAAAACTGATTGGCATTTTTAATGTATTCAGCTGCAAACGTTTCCGTTGGTGCATTTTTGTTTATTTGATAAATTAAATCTGAAAAAGAAGTCCCTAAATCCAGTTTACCACTTTCTACAAACAATTCATCAAACTGGCTCACAATACCTGCATGCGTATTGGTGCTTTTATTCTCTGCCAATAACATCGCCTTTGCTGAGTTCACTAATGAACTGTAAGCATGATAAATAGCACTTGAATACACTTTATTATTGAATGATTTTTGCGCGTTTTCAATTTTTTCTTCGCTCTCTAAAAATAAAGTTGCAATTAAATCGATCACCACACCAGCACACTCACCTATACCAATTTCTTTCTCGTATTTTTCTTCTGTTCCCCAATCGATAAAATCTTCTTGGGTTAAGTTTGAAACATCTTGAAGATCGTTCAATAGGTCATAGAAATATCTATCTCCAGTTACTTTATAATATTCTACAAACGATTTTCCATCGGCATTCGCTTCATAATCATTTAAAATTCTACGTAGCGCTTCTGGTCCTCTTCTACTTGGCACTTTTACTACTTTATCGGCAAACAAACCGTTTCCATTTCCTAAGTTGCCACCACCTAATAATACTTGTAACGCAGGTGCTACCAATTTATCTGGTGTACGAACCGACATGCCTTGGAAACCAATATTTGCCATATTGTGTTGTCCACACGCATTCATACAACCACTAATTTTAATAACAACATCATCGTTTTTTAAATACTGTGGGTATTCTGCTTTTATAACGCGCTCCAACTCATCGGCAATACCCGTACTACTTGCAATACCTAAATTACAAGTATCTGTTCCAGGACATGCAGTAATATCAACCGCTTTGTTATAACCAGCTTCAACAAAACCTAATTTTTCTAATTCTGTATAGAAGAAAGGCACTAAATCCGCTTTTACAAAAGGGATTACTATATTTTGACGCAATGACAAACGAATTTCGCCTGCTGCATATTTTTCTACTAAATCGGCTAACAAGCGTGCTTTATCCGTATAAAAATCACCTAAAAGGACTTTAATACCAATAGCTACATAACCTGCTTGCTTTTGAGGAATCAAGTTGGTTGTTTTCCACAAATCAAATGCCGCTTGATCTTTAATCTCTACTTGAGGTGTTTCCACCGACACTGGTTTTGAAGCCACATAAGCATCGGCATCAATAGCAACTGTTTTAAACTCTATAGCAGTTTGCTCTTGCTCTACCAAATCTTTAAAACCATCTAAACCGATGTCTTTTATTAAGAATTTCATTCTTGCTTTCGCACGACTTTTACGTTCGCCATAACGATCGAAAACACGTATTACACCTTCCATTAATGGAATGATTTTATCTGAAGGCAAGAAGCTATATAACTCATCTGCATGACGTGGTTGTGAGCCTAAGCCACCACCAATCATCACTTTAAATCCACGAACTCCATTTTCAATTTTAGCGATGAAACCTAAATCGTGCATGTACGAAAGTCCAGTATCTTCATCAGAAGACGAAAAAGAAACCTTGAACTTACGTCCCATTTCTTGACTGATAGGATTTCTTAAGAAAAAACGAAATAAAGCATCAGCATAAGGCGATACATCAAACGGTTCGTTTGGATCGATGCCAGCCAATTCTGAAGCGGTTACGTTACGCACTGTGTTCCCACATGCTTCTCTTAACGTAATATCGTCTTTATCTAATTCAGACCACAATTCTGGTGTTCTGTTTAAATCCACATAATGAATTTGGATATCCTGACGCGTTGTAATGTGTAAACGCCCACGAGAATATTCATCAGACACATCTGAAATTCTGCGTAATTGATTGCTTTTTACTTTCCCGTAAGGCAATTTAATACGAATCATTTGAACGCCTTCTTGACGCTGACCGTAAATACCACGAGCTAAACGAAGACTTCTAAATTTTTCTTCATCAATTTTTCCTGTATTGAATAACTCGATTTTTTTAGATAATTCTAAAATTTCTTGTTCAACAACTGGATTTTCTATTTCTGTTCTAAAAGTTTGCATTTTCTTTTTTAAGTTTTAATGTTGAAAGTTTTTAAAGTTGAAAAGTAAATGGCTTTTTAACTTTTCTCTTTCAAACTTTTTAACTTCTGTTTTTTTTATTGAATGAAGCCTGCTCCTACCGTATGATTGTTCTGGGTATCGATTAAAATAAAAGACCCGTTTGTTCTGTGATTTTTAAATTGGTCAAAGAACAATGGCTTATTGAATTTAAAAGTAACCGATGCAATATCATTGACACCCAAACCTTGAACGTTTTTTTCTATACCTGAATAATCAGGGTTTATTTTATGATTGATTTTTTCAACCCTTGCCAAAACTTTGTTCACACCATGTTGCAACACATATTTTGAACCAGCTTCTAAAGGTGTTGAATCCATCCAACAAATATTTGCTGTAAATTGTTTATCGATGGTAGGTAAATCACCTTCCTTAACAATCATATCACCTCTACTTACATTAATATCATTTTCTAAAGTGATAGTAACCGACGAACGTCTTGAAGCCGTTTGATATTTTTCATCATAGAAATAAATATCCTTGATTTTTGATCTTGTTTTTGATGGCAAAACTAAAATGTTATCACCAACACTTAACTCGCCACCATATACTTTACCAGCGTACCCTCTAAAATCATGGAAATCTTCGGTTTTTGGACGAATAACGTACTGTACCGGAAAACGTGGTGTACCTACATTGTAAATATCTTTTTTATCTAGACCTTCTAAATGCTCTAATAAAGACTCCCCTTTATACCAAGGCATGTTTTCTGAACGGTTTACAACATTATCACCTTTTAAAGCACTTACCGGAATGAATGTTATTTTTTGATCTTGGTAATCGCGCTTGCTCATTAATTCAGAGAAATCTGCTTTTATTTTATTGTAAACATCTTCAGAATAATCTACCAAATCCATTTTGTTAATGGTAACAACAACATCTTTAATTCTTAATAAATTATTGATGAAGAAGTGACGATTGGTTTGCTCGATAACCCCTTTTCTTGCATCAATTAAAATGATGGATGCTTGAGATGTTGAAGCGCCTGTAACCATGTTACGTGTATATTCCACATGACCAGGTGTATCGGCTATAATGTAACTTTTCTTTCTTGTTGAAAAATATATGTGTGCTACATCAATGGTGATACCTTGCTCTCTTTCTGCTACCAATCCATCGGTTGCCAATGAAAAATCTAAGTAATCATAACCTTTTTGTTTACTTGTTTTTTCAATAGCCGCTAGTTTATCGGTAGTTAATGATTTTGTATCGTAAAGTATGCGCCCAATTAAGGTACTTTTTCCATCATCTACACTTCCTGCTGTTGCAATTTTTAATACTTCCATTTTCCTCTCCCCAACCCTCTCCTTTGGAGAGGGAGTTCTTTACGGGTATATTTTAAAAATTAATATTTACTCTTTTATATCTAAAAGGTTTCACACAACCTTGATAATTCCCCTTTGGGGGTTAGGGGGATTAAAAATACCCTTGTTGTTTACGTTTTTCCATTGCTGCTTCAGAGCGTTTATCGTCTATACGCGCACCACGTTCTGAAATTGTACTATCTCTAATTTCTTCTACTACCTTAGAAATTGTTGATGCTTCCGATAAAACGGCTGCTGTACAGCTCATATCGCCTACGGTTCTAAAACGCACCATTTCTTCAATTACTTCTTCGTTATCATCTCTATAAACAACTTCATCTTCCGCAGACCAAATCATACCATCTCTTAAGAATACTTTACGTTTGTGCGCAAAATAAATAGAAGGAATTTCAATATTTTCTTGTTCTATATAAGACCAAACGTCTAATTCTGTCCAATTTGAAATTGGGAACACACGTACGTTTTGTCCTAAATTAATTTGGCCATTCAACATATCGAAAAGCTCTGGACGTTGGTTTTTTTCATCCCACTGACCAAAATCGTCACGTACAGAAAAAATACGTTCTTTCGCTCTTGCTTTTTCTTCATCACGACGTGCTCCACCTATACAAGCATCAAATTTAAATTCTTCAATAGCATCTAAAAGCGTCGTAGTTTGTAATTGGTTCCTACTGGCGTATCTACCAGATTCTTCCTTTACTTTTCCTTGATCGATAGAATCTTGTACGTTTCTAACAATTAATTCCAAGCCTAATTCTTTAACCAGACGGTCTCTAAATTCAATAGTTTCAGGAAAATTATGACCCGTATCAATATGCATTAATGGAAATGGAACTTTAGCTGGATAAAATGCTTTTACCGCTAAACGTACCAAAGTGATAGAATCTTTTCCTCCAGAAAATAACAATACAGGTTTTTCAAACTGCGCCGCTACCTCTCTAATGATATAGATAGCTTCGTTTTCTAATGAATTTATGTTTGATGTGTCTTTCTTCATAATCTTATTTTTGTTAGCCACGACCGTTTTCTGATTTGTGACTTTTTACTTTTTTACTTTTTACTTTCAAACTTAATTAAGCATGCAAACCACACTCTCTGTTTTCTAAAGCTTTTGTTGGATCGAAATATTTGAATTCGTTTGGCAACTTATTTTCTTCTAGGTATTTATCTAAATCAGCGTCGGACCAATAGTAAAACGGACTTACTTTTAAAACACCATCTTTACTCACGCTAAAAATACCGATGCTATCTCTAAACGCTGTTTGCCCTTGGCGTAAGTTAGTAAACCAAAGTCTTGGTTTGTGTTCTTCCATAGCACGTCTAAAAGGCTCTAACTTAACTTGTTCTGTAAACAACGCGTGCTCTGGAGCATCTACACTTGGAATTCCCAAAACTACATCTCTATGTGCTGTAGTTTGTTTTGGCACATATAAAAAGATGTTTAAGTTTAAATCCTTAATTACTTTTTCAGCATGTCTGTATGTTTGTGGCGTGTTATAACCTGTATCGCACCAAACTACTGGTATATTAGCCTCAACCAAACTTACAGCATGTAAAATAGCCGCTTCGTAAGGTCTGAAATTAGTAGTTACTACCGCTTCTTTATTAAGCTCAAAAGCCTTCTGGATAATTTCAGATGGCTTAGCGTCTTTTAAAAGCGTATTTAATTCGTTTATGTTCTCTTGCGTTATCATCTATATCTATTAACTTATTTTCCCCACTTAATGTTATTCCAAATACGTTCGTGAAAGAAGTACAATACCATTTTTGTAACCACCTCAACACCACCTATTAATAGCGCCGTATCCAACTTTCCTGTAACAATCCAAGAAATTATCATGGTATCTATAGTTCCAACAATTCTCCAACTAATAGACTTCACAACACTTCTAAGTGGCTTTTCTTTAGCGCTATCTGTTTTATAAGTAGTTTTCTCGTTTTGATTTGAATTTGTTAACACGTGTCCAATCATTTTACTAAGTATTATATTAATCCTATCGATTTAGTAGGAATTGCAAATTTAATACTTTTTATTATTTATCAAACAATATTTTTATTTTTTTTCATTTTGATTATTGGACAGGTCTTTTAAAGTCGTGTTCTTAAAGACCTCAAGTGTGCTATCCCGTACCTGAATCATGAGTTTATTAACACTGCATCGGTCTTCATCTGGACAATCGTCACACTTTTCATAAAAATTGAGGCTTACGCAAGGCACCATAGCTATCGGCCCTTCTAGTACGCGCATTACTTCGGTCATGAAAACCTCAGAAGGATCTTTTCTTAAATAATAACCACCATGCTTCCCTTTTTTGGAACCTAAAATGCCGGTTTTTCTTAAACTGAGTAAAATACTTTCTAAAAATTTTTGTGGTATTTGTTCTTCTCTGGCAATTTCTCCAACCTGAACTGGTGTATCACTTCCACTTCTAGCAATAAAAGTGAGCGCTTTTAATCCGTATTTTGTTTTTTTAGATAGCATGGTGCTAAGATAATTAATTTAATGCTTGTTTCAAGTCGGAAATAATATCATCTATATGCTCCAAACCTACCGAAACACGTACCATACCATCGGTAATACCTGCAGCTGCTTTTACTTCAGGCTCTACCTTAGCATGTGTGGTGCTTGCTGGATGGGTTACAATGGTTCGCGTATCACCTAAATTGGCCGATAGTGAACACATTTTTATGGCATCAAAAAAAGACCTTCCTCCTTCTAAACCACCTTTTACCTCAAACGCTATGATATTGCCTCCTAACAACATTTGCTTTTTGGCGATATCGTATTTAGGATGCGACTTTAAAAATGGATATTTAACCCATGTTACTTTTGGGTGGGCTTCTAAAAATGCTGCCAATTTTAGCGCATTTTCACAATGTTTTTCGGTTCTAACCGCTAATGTTTCTAAGGACTTAGACAGTACCCATGCATTAAAAGGACTCATTGAAGGTCCTGTTAGTCTTGAAAATAGATAGATTTCTCGTATCAATTCTTTTTTCCCAACCGTAACGCCACCAAGTACACGCCCTTGTCCGTCCATTAATTTGGTAGCGGAATGGATGACCAAATCGGCACCAAATTTTATAGGTTGTTGCAAATAAGGTGTTGCAAAACAATTATCGACCACCAACAAAATGTTGTGCTTTTTACAAATAGCACTTAGATATTCTAAATCCAACACATCAACACCAGGGTTGGTTGGTGTTTCTGCATACAAAAACTTGGTATTCGGTTTAATTAAACTTTCAATGGTTTCAACTTCATTTACATTGAAATAAGAACACTCTATATTCCATTTCGGAAAGTATTTTGTAAACAAACCATGGGTAGCACCAAATACTGAACTGCAAGATACGACATGATCGCCAGCATCCAGTAATGTTGCAAACGTTGAAAAAACTGCAGCCATACCACTTGCAAAAGCAAAACCAGCTTCTGCGCCTTCCATTAAACATACTTTATCAACAAACTCGTTAACGTTTGGATTGCTATAACGACTGTACAAGTCGCGCTGTTTTTCTTCTGCAAAAGAAGCCCTCATTTCTTCGGCATCGTCAAAAACAAATCCTGATGTTAAATATAACGGAACCGAATGCTCAGAAAACTGGGTTGTTTCCGATTGCGTTCTTACTGCTAAAGTTTCAAATTTTTTTCTTTCCTCGCTCATTTTTATCTTCTTTTAGGTCTCAACTACCCTTAAATTGTATCAATTTATATGTTTAGACAATCTTAAAATATCACCAAAAACGCCTCTTGCTGTTACTTCGGACCCTGCGCCTGCACCTTGAATAACGATAGGTTGCTCCCCATAACTTTCTGTAAATATTTCAAAAATAGCATCACTTCCTTTAATTTGCCCCAATGTGCTGTCTCCTGGAATGGACACTAATTTCACTTCTAAATTTCCTTTGTCTTGAGATAAATCGCCCGATAAATCACCAATATATCTTAACACATATCCTGGTTTTTGTGCTTCTTTTATCTTTTGAAATTCAGCATCCAACACGTTCAACTGACTTAAAAACTCAGCCACTGAAATATCTCTATATGCTTCTGGAATTAAATTTTGAACCGAAACATCTTCAAATTCATTTTGTAAATCCAGTTCTCGTGCCAAAATTAATAATTTTCTAGCCACATCGTTTCCTGAAAAATCTTCCCTTGGGTCGGGTTCGGTAAAACCTTTATCGATTGTTTCTTGTACAATTCTGCTAAATGGTTTGTCCTGTACCGAAAAGTTATTGAACAAATAACTCAACGTTCCAGAGAAAACCCCTCGAATTCTGGTAATATTTTCACCCGATTCGTGCAATAATTTGATAGTATCTATCAACGGTAAACCAGCACCAACCGTGGTTTCATATAAATATTGCTTGTTGTGTTCTTTTAATTGTGCCCGTAAATCGGTATAAAATTGATGCGAAATGGTATTGGCTATTTTATTAGAAGACACCAAATCGAAACCAGCCTCAACCAATGGCACATAATTGTTATGGAATTTAGGACTTGCCGTATTATCAACAGCAATTAAATTTTCCAAATGATGTGTTTTAGCAAAAGCAATCACATCTTCAATTGAACTTTCCAATTCTGATGTTTTTATGGCTTCCTTCCAGTTCTTGTCTGCGCCTCTTTTATTCAGAAGTAGTTTTTTTGAATTGGCTATTGCAAAAACATTTAGGTTGATGCCTTTTCGCTTTTCAATATCATCTCTCGATTTTAAAATCTGATTAATCAAAGCGCTACCCACACCACCATGACCAAAAATGGCTATGTTTATTTTCTTTGAAATTCCGAAAATTTCACCATGGATCACATTCATAGCTTTATGAAGTTGGTCTTTTTTAACCACCAAACTCACGTTTTTACCAGTAACCGTATTGTTGAACAACAGTGGCGTAATTTGGTTTTTTATAAGCGCGTTGAATGGTTTGTGGAATGAACTCAATTCGATACCAATAATGGAAATAACCGAAACATCGTCTACCACCCCAATTTTATTAACGTCTTGTGAATAAAAATCATTTTCAAACTCTCGTTCCAAAGCTATTACCGCTTGGGTTGCTTGGTCTGCATTAATAATTAAACCAATGCCACGTTCTGAAGATCCTTGAGAAATGATGCTCACACTGATATCCTTACTCGCTAAAGCTCCAAATATTCTAGCATCTACACCACTTTTCCCTAACAAGCCACGACCTTCTAAATTTAAAAGTGCCACATTATCTAAAACCGATAATGACGTTACTTCTTTTGAATTTGGTTTTGCCGTAATTAAAGTACCTTCATCCTCCGGATTAAAGGTATTTAAAATACGAAGATTAATATTTTTTTCAACCAACGGAATGATGGTTTTAGCATGCAAAACGGTGGTACCAAAATTAGCCAACTCATTAGCTTCACTAAACGATAATTCGCGTATTTTTTTGGCATCTTCCACCAAATCAGGGTTCGCTGTATATATACCGTTTACATGGGTATAATTTTGCAACTCTTCAGCATCCAAATAATTTGCCAAAAGTGCTGCTGTATAATTACTGCCATTTCTACCTAACGTAGTAGTTTCATTTTTGGAATTAGACCCAATAAAACCGGTTACAACATTTACAACATTATTTCCAGCTTCTTTATAATATTTTTTGACATTGTCTTTTGAAAGTTGCGAAATAGGTTGTGCATTTCCAAAGGCATCGTTTGTTTTTATTAAGCTTCTAGAATCAACTGCTGTTGCTTTTATGTTTTTCTTATTTAACAAACTTGCAATCAATTTTACTGATAGCAATTCACCTTGAGCTAAAATTTCATCCTTCGTTTTTTTGCTATAATCACCTAATAAACTAACCCCTTCGAACAGTTTCTCTAAAATTGAAAATTCAGCTGAAAAATCAACATCCTTTAATGGTTCCGTTTGATAGTTTTTAAATACTTGCAATATTTCTTTATACGGATGCCCTTTAGCGGCTTTGTTCAGAATGTCTTCCAAATCATCTGTAGCGGAACTTCTTGCCGAAACTACTACTGTAATTTTTTCGCCTTCCTTCACCTTATTTTCAATGATGGAAATAACGGTATTCAACCCATCGCCATTTGCTAACGATTTCCCTCCAAACTTTAATACTTTCATTCTTCTTTTTTTAGAACTTGGCACAAAAATGCCTTCTACTATTTTTTCTAATTGCTCGTATTCCATCAAAAAAGCATCATGCCCATGCACCGAATGTATTTCGTTATACGTTACATTCGGGTTTGATACCGCCAATTGTTTGTGTGTTTGTCTGTTTTCTTCCGCAGTAAAAAACAAATCGGAATCAACACCTATTATATGGATGTTGCCATGTATGTTTTCCAACACATTAAAATCGGTTGGTCTGTTTTTGGTAACATCAATGGTTTTCAACAACTGATTCATTAATTTATAAGCCGAAAGTTGAAACCGTTCTTGCAGTTTATTGCCGTGGTGCAATAACCAACTTTCAACATTAAAAATCTCTAATTCCTCGTTTTTAGAACGCTGAAAACGTTCGTTGAAAGATTCAGGTGTGCGGTAACACAACATAGCGTGCATTCTGGCATCATGCACGGGATTTCTAGAGTTTAATAAAAATTGCTCTTGAATTTGGCAATTGGCTATCAACCAATCGGTGGATTTCCAATCGGTTGCCACAGGTATTAAATTATCTGTAATATCAGGATTTAAAACCGCCATTTCCCAAGCAATACCACCACCTAACGACCCACCAATGAGTGCAAACAGTTTTTCAATTTTAAGCTCTTTCAACCCAATTAAAAAGATATTTGCAATATCGCGTGCTACGAAATCTTTATAGTTTTCTATTACAAAACCATCAAACCCATTTCCAGGAATATTGAAAGATAATATGGTGTAAAGTTTCGTATCGATTACCTTATCATCACCCACCAAGTCGCTCCACCAACCATCTTCACCAGCGACATTGCTGTTCCCTGTTAAGGCATGATTTACCAATACCACAGGTGCCGTACCTAAAGGCTTACCAAATAGTTGATAACTTAACTTTATTTCGGGGTTGAGCACTTTACTTTCGGTGGTAAAGTTTTTAATAATAATATGTTGTAAATTTACTTTCAACGAGTCCTTATATTTTCTTAAGACCTACAAGGTTTTAAAACATTGTAGGTCGATATTTATTTATTAAATTTTTGAAAAAGCTTCTTTTAAATCGGCTTTTAAGTCTTCAATATCTTCCAATCCAACAGACAAACGAATTAAATCTTTTGGTGCACCTGCTGCATCTTGTTCAGCATCTGTTAATTGCTGGTGCGTGGTACTTGCTGGGTGAATGATAAGCGATTTGGTGTCTCCAATATTTGCCAACAATGAAAATAATTTAGAATTATCTGCTATGGTTTTAGCTGCATCAAATCCACCTTTTGCTCCAAAGGTAATGATGCCACTTTGTCCTTTTGGTAAATAGGTGTCTGCTAAATCTTTATATTTACTAGATTCCAACCCAGGATAGTTTACCCAAGCCACTTCATCTTGTTGCTCTAACCATTTTGCAAGTTCTAAAGCATTTAGGCTGTGCTGCTTTATTCGAACAGGTAAGGTTTCTAAACCTTGAATGATTTGAAAGGCGTTAAAAGGACTTAAAGCCCCTCCAAAATCTCTTAATCCTTCTAAAATTAATTTAAATGTATAAGCTGCTGCTCCTAAAGCTTCGTGATAAACCAAACCGTGGTATCCTGCGGAAGGCTCTGTGAATTCTGGGAATTTCCCGTTAGCCCAATCGAACGTACCAGCATCAATAATGGCTCCACCTAACGATGTTCCTTGACCACCAATATATTTTGTTAAGGAATGTATAACGATGTTTGCCCCATGCTCAATCGGGTTCAACAAAGCTGGTGTTGCTACGGTATTATCTACAATAAACGGCACACCTGCAGCCTTCGCATGTACAGAAATTGATTTTAAATCTAAAACATCCAATTTAGGATTTCCTAAAGATTCCACAAAAAAAGCACGTGTATTTTCTTTAACGGCTGAAGCGAAATTATCTGGATTATCGGCATCTACAAATGTGGTTGTGATGCCCAAACGAGGCAACGTTACTTTCAATAAATTATAGGTGCCGCCGTATAAACTGGCTGATGCTACAATATGATCGCCCGCTTTTAATAAAGTCAATAACCCTGTTGAAATTGCCGATGTTCCTGAAGCAAAAACTACAGCGCCAATACCCCCTTCTACCGCTGCCAAACGCTCTTGTAAAATTTGGTTGGTTGGATTGTTAAGTCTGGTGTAAATAAACCCCAGTTCTTTTAATGAAAACAGGTTTGCTGCATGGTCTGAATTATTAAAAACATACGACGATGTTTGATAAATTGGAACCGCTCGTGTTCCTCCTGTTGCAGTCGTGTCGTGTCCTGCGTGTAATGCGTTTGTTGCTAATTTTAGTGTGCTCATTTTTCTAATTTTTTCTTTGAGTTAATAAATGATTAAAACAAAAGCCAAATGCATCAAAATTGATGTACTTAATAGAAAAATGTTAAAAAGAATAATTGAAATTATTTGAGCAATTTCATTTTTTGGTTATCTATCCAGTTTTCAATAAATGAATTGAAAACTAAGTAGAATTTAGCACCTTCCCCGATAAGTTCGGGAGGTTGCTAAGGCTTCAATGGGTCTAATCCCTCCACCTTTCTTGATAACATTTCAGTAAGTGTTTGTACTTTGTGAATGCAAATATTCAGTTAGAAAAAGTTAATATCCAAATTTTTTAGTGGAAATTTACAAAAACATTTCAAATTATACACCTTTTACAAACTTCTACTTATTATATCGCATCTCATAAAACTTGTTTTGAATGACCAATGCTATAGGTCTATTCTGGATCTTAGATTCCAACCACGATATAATATCTAAATACAAAAACGCACGACTTTGGTACGGATCGTGTTCGAATTCCTTAAGCTTTTTATGAAGTTTGATAAACTCGTTTCTAACCTCGTTCGGATAAATATCGCCCAAGCCTCTTAAGAATTTAATGAACTCTCTTTGCACATCGTACAAGTCTTCCATTTTAATTAAAAACTTATAGGTGCTGCGAATTAACACATCCAAATTATAGTCCATGCCCGCTTCGTAATGCGCTACCAAATTCAGGATTCTGGCAAAACACAACAAATCTTCTCGCATTTGCAACGATTTGTTGTTTATGATTTTCTCTAAATACTGAATGCATTTTTTGTTTTCGCCCGCACCAAAATACATACTGGCTATTTTGTAATAAAACACCATAACGTGGTGCTCATCAATACGGTCGTTATAATCTTTCAACCTTACTAAAACCTCATCAACCAATGGCAAGCCTTCTTTAAAACTACCTTCAATAAAATGCAAGTTGAACTTGTTGTTGTAGATGTACAAGAAAGTTAAACCATCAATATTATCATCAATAGGAAACCATTTCTCTTTGGTTACTTTTTCCAGCCTTACTAGAGATTCTTTAAACTTTTCATAATGTCTTAAATAAAATAAAGCCTCCAACAAATAATGATTTCCTCTTAGGAAAAATACCGGATTCAAAATAATTTGATCCTTGTTTTCATAAAAAAGCTCCACCCATTTGGTCGCGTATTTATAACAGGACAAAAAATCCACCGTTAAAAAACTGTACCATAAATAGGCTTTGTAAAGCCATAATTTTTCACGAAAACCTAAAGTATTTATATCGTATTTGGGTAGGCGCGCTTCAAAATATTTAATAACACGTTTACTTTCCTTATCATTTTTTACATAACCCGTTTTTAAAAACAAGCCATAAAGTTGAAGTGATAAATTGGAGAGTTTACTTGCCAATACGTTTTGCTGACTCAGTTCTTTTGCCTGAATTGAAAGTTCATCGGCTCTATCACCTAAACTTCTAGTAATGTATTGCGATTCTATGACTTTTTCAAGCTCAACAATTTCATAAGCCACATTCTTTTCTTCGTTGGAGATGGCTAAGTTTTTGGCTTTATCTAAAATTTTCAAACTCTGTTTATATAAGCCTTTATGATATAAAATAGTGGCAAAATCCAATTGTTCGCGAATTTGGATTCTTATATTTTGGTGCGAAGGATTTAAACGCAAACTAATTAATATTTGCTTATATAAATGGGCTTTTAAATTTGATAATTGTTCTTTTTTTACAATCCCTTTTTTTAGAATTGCCGCTTCATCGTAAACCGAGAGTTTTTCTAAAATATTAAAAAGCGTTAAAAATTTTGAATCTTCATTAACCCCTAACCGTCCAACATAAAGTTTAAATTGTCGCTTTTCGGACTTAGAAAGGGACTTTACCAGTACAAACAAATTATCTTTTTGCTCTTTTGTCATAGTTATAAAAACCTTATTAAAAGTTTGATTTTCAAATATTTAACTAAATTATATTCAAGTTAAACATCGTAAAAAAAGTGAGTTGCATTATCATTTAAGGAAACCAAAATATACATTCGTATAACAAAAAGAAAATTTATTTTATTAAATGTCTAATACGAACGTCCAAATTTTTGACACAACGCTTCGCGATGGCGAGCAAGTCCCAGGCTGCAAACTAAACACAGAACAAAAACTTATCATTGCTGAACAGCTCGATTTGTTAGGTGTTGATATCATTGAAGCTGGTTTTCCTGTATCAAGTCCTGGCGATTTTAAATCGGTTGAAGCCATTTCTAAAATTGTTAAAAACGCAACAGTTTGTGGTTTAACACGTTCTGTTGAAAACGATATAAAAGTAGCTGCCGAAGCATTAAAATATGCTAAAACACCTAGAATTCATACAGGGATTGGAACTTCTGATTCTCATATAAAATTTAAATTCAACTCAAATAGAGATGCTATAATTGACCGCGCTTTTAAGGCCGTAAGTTACGCAAAATCTTTTGTTGAAGACGTAGAATTTTATGCTGAAGATGCAGGTAGAACCGATAATGAATATTTAGCACGTGTTTGTGAAGCTGTTATCAAAGCAGGAGCTACTGTTTTAAATATTCCAGACACAACAGGATATTGTTTACCAAGTGAATACGGCGCCAAAATTAAGTACCTAAAAGAAAACGTAAAAGGTATTGAAAAAGCTGTTTTATCATGCCATTGCCATAACGATTTAGGTTTAGCAACCGCTAACTCTATTGAAGGTGTCATTAACGGTGCCCGCCAAATTGAATGTACCATTAACGGAATTGGCGAACGCGCAGGAAATACGGCTTTGGAAGAAGTGGTCATGATTTTAAGACAACACCCTTATTTAAATTTAGATACCAACATAAAATCTGAAATGCTTTATGGCCTTAGCCAATTAGTATCAGACAGCATGGGTATTTACACACAACCAAACAAAGCTATTGTAGGAGCTAATGCGTTTGCACACAGTTCTGGAATTCATCAAGATGGTGTCATTAAAAATCGTGAAACTTACGAAATTATAGACCCTAAAGATGTAGGTGTAACCGAATCTGCTATTGTTTTAACAGCAAGAAGCGGACGAGCAGCCTTAGCATATAGAGCGAAAAATGTAGGATATGAATTAACAAAACTTCAATTGGATGAAATCTATACTAATTTCTTAGATTTTGCTGACAAAAAGAAAGAAGTGAATGATGACGATATCCACACTATTATAGAAAATAGTAGATTATATAAAGAAATTATTTCAGCTTAAACACACTAAAATGAAACATCCATAATCAATTTTTAATTATATATGGAATGATTATTAAGGATGTTGCATGTGAACGTTGAAAACAATTAATATAAGCACATGAAATTAAATATTGCCGTTTTACCAGGCGATGGTATAGGTCCAGAAGTTATAGCGCAAGCCGTTAAGGTTTTGAAAGCTATAGCTATGGAATATAACCATGTATTTACATTTCAACACGCTTTAGTGGGTGCAAGTGCTATAGAAAAAACAAACAATCCGTTACCGGAAGAAACTATAGATATTTGTGAAAAAGCCGACGCCATTTTATTTGGCGCTATTGGAAATGCTGCTTTCGATTTGGATCCGTATGCTAAAATAAGACCAGAACAAGGACTTTTACGCCTACGTAAATCATTAGGTTTATATACAAATATAAGACCTGTAATTGCTTATGATGATTTGCTAAACAAATCATCTTTAAAGAAAAAGCAAATAGCCAATACCAATATTCTTATTTACCGCGAACTTACCGGTGGTATTTATTTTGGTGAAAAAAAATTAAGTGAAGATGGAAATACTGCATCCGATATTTGCGAATACACTCGTTTTGAAGTGGAGCGCATTGCCCATTTAGCCTTTAAAGCCGCACAATCTAGAAAACGCAAATTAACGTTGGTAGACAAAGCAAACGCTTTAGAAAGTTCTAGGTTATGGCGCAGAGTGGTGCAAGAATTGGCACCGCAATATCCTAACGTGCGTTTAAACTTTATGTACATAGATAATGCCGCTATGGAACTTATTATGAACCCAAGACAGTTTGATGTGATATTAACCGAAAACATGTTTGGTGATATCCTATCAGAAGAAGCCAGCGTTATTGTAGGCTCTATTGGATTATTGGCTTCAGCATCATTGGGCGACAAACATGCCATGTTCGAACCCATTCATGGTGCTTATTCAAAAGCAGCAAATAAAGGAATTGCTAACCCAATTGCAGCCATTTTAGCAGCAGCCATGTTACTAGACCATTTTGGTTTAGACGACGAAGCGGCTTTGGTGAGAGAAGGTGTAGATAAATCGTTAAAACTACATATTACCACACCCGATTTAAACACAAAGTACGACAACATTACCACCACAAAAGTTGGCGATTTCATTGAAGATTTTATAAACAATCCCGATGAAACCAATTTAAACTTTACCAACATACATTTAGGGCAATCCACAATCATTTGATTATTTGAGTTAGTCACCAAAATTAAAATTTCTGGAAAAGTCCTTAAAAGCGCATTGTTTACAGTGCGCTTTTTTAATGCGTATTATTTGGGCGTTACCCTATGGGGTCGCGCTTTCCGCTTCAATCTTTTGTTCGTACCTCACAAAAGGATTTCCACTGCAATCGCTAACGCAGAAAAACCATTTCATTATGGTACTTTTTAATTAATAGGCTATTCTTATAAATTATTTCAAACAAACAAGAATATTAGCTTGTTTTTTTTACATATCATCTAAAACTAAAAAATCATACAAGCCATTCAATTTAAAACACTTAAATTTAATAGATAAATAGAAACCATCCTATGAAACTAAACTGCTTCAAACCATTTATAATAATATCAATAAGCTTCTTCTGCACCATAATTACGGCTCAAACACCCGACTTTAGCATGGTTGGATTTGCCACATTAGGTGGAGGAACTACAGGTGGTGCTGGTGGTACAATTGTTACCCCTACTACACTAGCTGAATTAAAACAATATGTAGAAAATCCATCAACGCCTTATATTATTAGAATTGATAAAGAATTCAATACCGGAGTTCAAACTTGGGTAGATGTTGATGGCGGCATTGTAGCCAACGGCACACCTGGAGCTATAGAAACTACATTTGGCGATATTTTAAAGGTTGGGTCTAACAAAACTTTAATAGGTATTGGAGATCAAGCTTTTTTTAATAGAATTGGACTTGTTATCCAATGTCAGTCCAACATTATCATACGAAACATAAAATTCACTATGAAATATGTTCCTGCAACGCGTGATGGAGAATACAAAATTCTAGACACAGATGGTATTACGACACTTGGCGACCCCGATTGTATAGGCATACAAGCCGATAAAGACAATATTCCGGAACCAGATCGAATAAGCGAACATATCTGGATTGATCATTGTGAATTTTATAACGAAAACATAACCAATAAAGATAGATATGACGGACTTGTTGACAACAAAAACAATACCCAACACCTAACCATCTCTTGGAACTATTTTCACGATCATTCTAAGGCTCTACTTTCCGGAAGTGGCAACAGCGATATTTATAATCGTACCATCACATTTCATCATAACTATTTCGCTAGAATTGATGGTTCTCGATTGCCTCTTTTAAGATATGGACAACACCATTATTTCAATAATTATATGGAAGATTGCCTAGGTGATGGCGTAAATCTAAGAATCAATACAAATTGTTATATGGAATGTAATTATTTCAAGAATTCTAAAAAACCTGTATTCGGTAAGTTATCTGAAAATGGACAAGGATTACTTATTGATAATATATTTGAAACATGTAGTAGATTACATACCGGCATTTCTAATATTGATGGAGGAGGATCTCCACTTAGTGATTCTGAAGAGTTTATTGATGCTTGCAATTTTACACCTTCTAATCTTTATAGCTATTCCAGTGTGAAAACTCCTACTATGGATGTTCCAAATATTGTTAAAACATACAGTGGTATTGGTAAAATTGATGATGCCCTTAGTGTTGATTCTGAATCTGCTTTAAACCAAAAAGTTTGGGTTAAAGACCAAGTACTGTTTATTGAAGCCGAACCCGAAACCACTGTTGTTGTTTTTGATTTAAACGGCAGAGTTGTTTTTGAAACTAAACTTGAAAACAACTTAAACAATATCCCATTAAATATCAAAGGATTGTACATTATAAGACTTGCTAAAGACAATAAGACAAATAACCTTAAAGTGATTTTCTAACTAAAAAGAAATTACAGTTACTTTTTTAGTTAATTATCTTGAGCTAGTCACAAAATTAAAATTTTCAAAAAAGTCCTTAAAAGCGTATTGTAAACAATGTGCTTTTTAAATTAGTTGTATTAACTTTTTAGGAAGATTTTTTTTTATTAAAAACTCCAATTAATAAAAGGAAGTGACCTTTTTTGATTTTTATTATATAATCCTATTTGAACGCCTTTAAGGTTTCTGCAAGTATTAAATAACCCTATTTGAATGCCATTACAAACTATATCTTGATTTCCCATATAGGCAAAGGTTATTCCATTAACTTCATAATGTTTGTTCAAAATAAATGCAAAACTAACACCATTTGTTTTCGAATTAAAACTTCCATACAAATTCAATTCTAAACCATTTGTGACTGTGCTTTCCAAGTTCAAAATGTTAGCATGAATTCCGTTAATAACTTTAAAATTTTTAAAATCAATGGAACTAAAATCTTCTTCAGGAGGTTTATAAAATTCTGGAACAATAATGCCAACCATGAGTGGATAAAGTGCAAACACTACTAATGGGTTAAGGTTTAATTCAACACCATTAACATTTGGATATCCACCAAATGTATCAGAACTATTAACGTTATTAGGGAAAAAATTCAGCATAAGTCCATTAACTTTAGTCGCTTTTTTTTCAGGCGAAAACCAAACGACATATCTGTTAACATTCTTTTTAGCTAAGGTATCCTGCCCAAATAGACTGTAACAAAAAACCATTAAAATTAATTGTACAGCTATTTTCATATAAATAACAGTTTAAAAGATTGCAAAGCAGACTGAACCTCTCTAAAATACTGAAAATTAATACACTAAATACAAAATAGACCTTAAAAAATTAATTATTTTAGTTAGGCAAGAAATTAATTGAAGTTACTAATTAAAATTTCAACTTTAATTGGCTAACAAAAGCCTCAAAAGCATCGTTATAAAAAATGGTAATTTCATCGCCTTTTACAATATCGGATGTAGCCACAAAGCTTTGAGTAAGCTTCAAAAAATCACGTTCTTTAACTTCAGCATTTGGTTGTCCGCTGTGATTAAAAAAACTACCTGCACCACTAATACAGATGGCATCGTATTCCTCCGTCCAAGGAAATTGAAGTGTCGCCAAAACTTCTGGCAAATTCTCATTCACATGAACAAGCGCCATATCACTTTTAACTAGCAATTCACCTTTGACAATATTTCGGGTTGCAAAAACACCTTTACCGTGTAATGGCGATTGTTTTACTTCAACTAAATCATTCATTTGTTTAGGAAATTTACTTCTTATTTTATCTAAGAACAAATTATGAATACTACCCATGTACATGTATTTTTTAGATATATTTGGCTTATAACATTAAAAAAGCTGTAACCAATCATATAATCTATCGGTCCATGTTTGTAAATATCCCTGCCCTAACCCTAAACCAAATCCATGTCCTCCTTCTGGATAAATATGCATTTCGGCTTTAATGCGTTTATCTTTTAATGCTATATATAAATTCAAACTATTCTCAACCGGTACAACAGTATCATTAGTAGAATGTACTATAAATGTTGGAGGTGTATTTTCAGTAACCTGTAATTCGTTTGAATATTCATTTATTAGTGCCTCCGTTGGATGATTGCCTAAGAGATTAAATTGCGAACCATTATGGGTATAATCAGATATCATAGTAATCACAGGATATATTAAAACCATAAAATCTGGTCGTGCAGAAATGGTGTCGACAGCCGTTTCTTTAAATCTATTTACTTTATTAAATTGAGTGCCTAAAGTAGATGCTAAATGACCTCCTGCCGAAAATCCCATAATACCAATTTTATTGGGATTGATATGCCATTTCTCTGATTGCAAACGCACAATTCTTATGGCTCGCTGTGCATCTTGTAAAGGTGCGTCATAAGATACTTTTACCGATTTGGAATTTGGTAATCTGTATTTTAAAACAAAAGCTGTAATGCCTTTTGAATTACACCATTTTGCTATATCTGTACCTTCCCAATCATAAGATAAATGTTGATATCCCCCACCTGGACAAATAATAACTGCTTTCCCATTAGCATTTATTGGCGTGGGTAAAAACACTTCTAAAGTAGGTATTTGCACCAGTGAAATCCTAGTGGCGTCTGATTTTTTAACTATTTCTTTGTCATCTGATTTTTGACTATTCGGAATATCACCGCTCCATAACGGTATTATTTCATTTTGAGCAAAGCCATGAACCGCAACAAAAAAGAAGCTAAGCATTAAAAATATATTTTTAATCGCCATTTTTAGACATTTTAAACTAATCTTTCACAGGAAACTTCGCCCGAATCTTATCCAAACACAAATTATGAATACTCCCAACGTGTGTATGCTTTTTAGAAGTATCTGGTTTATACGTTCCATCTTGAACTTGTCCTCCAATTTTTTGATAGGCTTCTCTAAAACTTTGTCCCTCTACAACCAAAGTGTTGATGTTATCTACCGTAAAAAGGTACTTATATAAGTCGTTATGTACATCAACATCGTTAACAATAGCTTGTTTGATGGAGAAATTGAAAATATCTAAAATATCCTTTACATCTTCAAAAGTAGCTATCATGTTTTCTTTTAACAACTGAAAATCACGATGGTAACCACTTGGCAAGTTGTTGGTTATTAAAACCATTTCAGTTTGAAGTGCTTGTATTTTGTTACATTTACCACGAATCAGCTCAAAAACATCTGGATTCTTTTTGTGTGGCATGATACTGCTCCCTGTGGTTAATTCATCTGGAAATGAAATAAAACCAAAATTCTGACTCATATACAAGCACACATCCATAGCAAAACGGCTCATGGTGTTACATAAACTACCTAAACTTGCTGCAATGGTGCGTTCACTTTTTCCTCTGCTCATTTGAGCCGCCACCACATTGTATTTCAAAGTTGCAAAACTCATTTCTTTAGTAGTCATTTCTCTATCAATAGGAAATGAACTTCCATAACCAGCCGCAGAACCTAAAGGATTTTGGTCTACGGTTTTTAAAGCCGCATCTAGTAAATATACATCGTCAATCAAAACCTCTGCATACGCCGAAAACCATAACCCAAATGATGATGGCATAGCTACTTGTAAGTGCGTATAACCCGGCAATACTTTATCTTTATGCGTTTCCGCTAAGCCTAAAAGCGTTTCAAAAAGTCTTTTGGTTTTTTCTTTTACAATACCTAAATTTTCTTTGTAGTATAATTGTAACGCCACTAGAACTTGATCATTTCTAGAACGTGCGGTGTGTATTTTTTTACCAACTTCTCCCAAAGATTTTGTTAATTCAAACTCAATTTTAGAATGTACATCTTCAAATTGTGCTTCTATTACAAATTCGCCATTATCTATTTGGGCTTCAATCTTTTTTAAACCACCTAACAATTCAATTAACTCGTTAGTTGTTAAAATACCAATTTTTTGAAGCATTTTAGCATGTGCTCTTGATGCAATAACATCGTATTTTGCTATATGAACATCAATTTCTCGGTCGTTTCCAACGGTAAATTGTTCTATTTTTTTATCGATTGATATGCCTTTATCCCAGAGTTTCATTTCTTGATGTTTAGTCGTTTGTTGTTGAGTTGTTTAGTCGACCATACGACCGACAAACAACTCAACAACAAACGTTTATATAATTAGATTATTCAAAAATTTTATTTCTTTTTATCCTAAATTGTTTAGTTATTACGTCGACTCAACGACAAACAACTCAACAACAAACATTTATACAATTACCCGATTCAATAATTCAACATAAATTTGTATGCCTTCTTCAATTTCATGTAAATAAATAAATTCATCGGCTGAATGTGAACGTGGACTATCACCAGGTCCTAGTTTTAACGATTTACAAGACAACCAAGCTTGGTCTGATAATGTTGGCGATCCGTACGTAGTTCTACCTAAGGAAATTCCTGCTTTAATTAAATCGTGTTCCAAAGGAATAGATGATGAATTTAAATGCAAACTACGAGGCACAATACTATCGCATGGTGCATTTTTTTGTAAAAAATCTGCTATTTCAGCGTTTGTATATTTATCGTTTACACGCACATCTATCACCAATTCTACATCTGCCGGCACGACGTTATGTTGTTTACCGGCATTTATTTGTGTAACCGTCAATTTCACATCGCCCAAAGCTTCTGATGTTTTTTCAAACTTAACATCTTTAAACCATTGTAAGGTTTCAATTAATTTATAAATGGGATTGTCGTCGTTTGGATGTGCTGCATGACTTGCTGTTCCTTTTACTTTCGCATCAAAAACAACCAAGCCTTTTTCGGCAACAGCTAAATTCATTTGAGTTGGTTCACCCACAATCGCCACATCTATCTTAGGAATGATTTTTAGCATGCTGTTTAACCCGTTTGGACCGCTGCTTTCTTCTTCCGCGGAAGCGACCAAAATTAAATTATATTTTAAATCTTTATGATTGTAAAAATGGGTAAATGTTGCAATTAAGGACACCAAACAACCTCCGGCATCATTACTACCTAAACCATAAAGCTTTCCATCTTCCACAATGGCTTTAAACGGGTCTTTTGTATATGCTGAATTTGGTTTTACAGTGTCGTGGTGCGAATTTAATAACATGTTTGGTTTGCTGGCATCGAAATGTTTATTAACTGCCCAAACATTATTTTGGTTTCGTTTATAATCTATATCATATCGCTTAAACCAAGCTTCAATATGCGATGCGGTTTTGTCTTCTTCCGAAGAAAAAGATGGGGTTTCTATTAGTTGTTTTAATAGTGAAATTGCATCGGTTGTTAATTCTTGTAAAGCCATTCTATAAAGTTATTCTTGTAAAATTATCGTTTTCTTGGGTTAACATATTGGTGTTTCCCATATTAATGGTTTTTACACCATTATTTAAAGCATCGAAACAATTCTCCAACTTAGGAAGCATGCCATCTGCAATGATGCCCTGTGCTAGTAATTCTTTATACAAACCAGAATCGATGTGTTTTATTACCGAATTTTTATCTCTAATATCTTTTAAAACACCGTCTAATTCAAAACAGTAATAGATAGAGGTTTCGTATAACTTACTCATACCAACAGCTAACTGCGATGTAATGGTATCGGCATTAGTATTTAGCAATTGGCCGTTGCCATCGTGGGTAATGGCGCAAAAAACAGGTGTAAAATCTGCCTTAATTAATTTATCAATAGAGTTATGAGCTACTTTTTTAACATCGCCAACAAAACCAAAATCAACCTCTTTTACAGGTCTTTTTTCTGATGAAATACTATTGATATCGGCACCTGTTAAACCAATGGCATCTATGTTTAGTGACTGTAATTGCGCTACGATGTTTTTGTTTACTAAACCACCATAAACCATAGTAATCACTTCTAAAGTTTCTGCATCGGTAATACGTCTGCCATCTATCATTTTAGATTCAATGCCCAATTTTGCCGCAATTGCCGTAGCACGTTTACCGCCACCGTGAACTAAAATCTTTTTTCCTTCTAAATTAGCAAACAGCTTTAAAAATGCACTTAAAGACGGATCGTCTTCGATGATATTTCCTCCTATTTTTACTATGGATAGTTTTTCTTTCATTTTTAAAGATTTTATAAATCTTCCAATATTTTTTTCAACACCAATTGTGCTGCGTAAGTTCTGTTATTGGCTTGTTCAATTACCAAAGAATTTTCACCATCCAAAACAGTATCTTCAACAATTAAATTACGCCTTACTGGTAAACAATGCATGAATTTGGCATTGCCTAATTTTTCTTTGGTAATCATCCAATTGGGATCTGTGTTTAATACTTTACCATAATCGTTATAATTGCTCCAGTTCTTTACATATACAAAATCGGCATCTTTAAACGCCTCTTCTTGATTGTAATTAACGGTTGAATTACCAATAATATCTGGGTTTAAATTATACCCTTCAGGATGTGTTACTACAAAATCTACATCCATTTTTTGCATAGCCTGTACAAAACTGTTCGCAACAGCATGTGGCAATGCTTTAATATGTGGTGCCCAACTTAAAACTACTTTGGGTCTTTCTTTTTTAGCGTTTTCTGAAATGGTAATCGCATCGGTTAAGGCTTGAAGCGGATGTCCAGTAGCACTTTCCATGTTTACAATAGGCACTGATGCGTATTTTACAAACGACTTTAACACGTGCTCGCTTTCGTCTTTTTCTTTATCTGTTAAGGTTGGAAATGCTCTTACTGCAATAATATCGCAATACTGCGACACTACAGCTGCAGCTTCTTTAATATGTTCTGCCGTATTACCGTTCATAATAGTACCATCGCCAAATTCAATACCCCAAGCATCACCAGAAACATTCATAACAATGGGATCCATTCCTAAATTTAAAGCAGCTTTTTGTGTGCTTAAACGAGTACGCAAACTTGAGTTAAAGAACAATAAACCCAAGGTTTTGTTTTTTCCTAAGTCTTTATAATTAAGTGGATTTCTTTTTAATGCTTTGGCTTCCTGAATCCAAGACTGGATATTTTCTATATCATTTATGGAAGTGTAATGTTTCATTCTGTTCAATTTTAAAACCTTGCAGGTAAACTTATTTTATTTTGGTAAACGGAATTTTGTTTTCAAAGGCGTTCAATATGAAATTATCTTCCAATCCGTTTACAATCCATGTTTCTATATTTGCTTTTTTAGTGACTGAAGCCGCTTCAATTTTAGATTGCATACCGCCACTACCGTGTGATGATTTTGAATTAACTACTTGTTTTGCTAATTCTTCAAAATCTTCTACTAATTCAATGGTTTTTGGCGTGCCATTTTCCATTGATTCTTTGGTGTAAATGCCATTTGTGTTTGTTGCAATAATGAATAAATCGGCTTTCAAAAGAGACGCTGTTAATGCTCCTAATTTATCATTATCACCAAATTTTATTTCATCTGTTGCAACGGTATCATTTTCATTGATAATTGGAATGAAATTGTTTTCAACCAAAACGTTTATAGTATTTACAATGTTTGTTCTGCTTTGTTCTTTTTCAAAATCGGAATAAGACAGCAAACATTGTGATGTAAACAACCCACATTCTCTAAAAATATCTTGATAAACACGAATTAGATGTGGCTGACCAATAGAAGCTAACGCTTGTTTCACCTTAATTTCCTTGCCTTTACTTTCTAGTTTTACAAACTGTTTTGCTGCAGCAATAGCACCAGAACTTACAATAATAAACTCGCAGGTATCTTGAAGTTTTGCCATTTGATTTGCCAAATCTTCAATTTTACCCCAAGAAATATTATCGGTTTCTTTGGTAAGTGTGTTAGAACCAACTTTTAGTAATATGCGTTTTTTCTTCATCTATTTAAACCTTCGCTCCTTAATTGTACTTTATTGCTACTACAGGCGTTCGCTTATTTTTAAATGCCCATTATGGACTTATCTTATTTGTCCATTGCCATGAACATACCATTTATTAGTCACTAAATGCTGCAAACCAATAGGTCCGCGTTGATGTAACTTATCGGTACTTATAGCTAATTCGCCTCCTAATCCCATTTGGCTACCATCGGTAAAACGCGTAGAAGCGTTGTGGTAAACTGCTGCTGTATCTACGTTTTCCATAAACACTTTAGCAACCTCTTTATTTTTTGTAATGATAGATGATGAATGACCTCCAGAATATTTATTGATCATCGCAATAGTATCTTCATTTGAATCTATCTCTGCAATCGCAATTTTATAATCCAAAAATTCTTGATACCAAATAGCATCCGATTCAATAGCTTCAACACCTTCAAACTTTGAAATGGCTTTATCTCCTAAAATCTGCACTTTGAATTCCTTTAATTTAGAAATCAAGTTTTTAATAAATGCTTCTTTATTAGGAAGATTTTTATCAATCAGTACTTTATCCAATGCATTACATGCTGAAATTTTAGCCGTTTTCGCATTAATGATGACTTTTAAAGCAAGGTCTAAATCGGCTTCCTTATGAACATACACGAAATTATTACCACGTCCACTGATGATTACTGGACACGATGCATGTTCTTTTACAAAGGCAATTAAACGTTCGCCACCACGAGGCACGATTAAGTCGAGTTTCTGTGTTGGTTTTTCTAAAAATGCTTGGGTTTCGGTTCTGTTGAATTGTAAATATTCAACCCAATCGGTTGAAGCTCCTTGACTTTTTAATGCTTGATGCCACAATTCAACAATCTTTAAATTCGATTTTAAAGATTCTTTACCTCCTTTTAATAAAATTTTATTTCCCGATTTAAAAGCAATTCCCGCAGCCTCTACGGTAACATCGGGACGTGATTCATAAATAATCAAAATCGTTCCAAAAGATGCCGTTTTATTATAGACCTGCATCCCGTTATCGTGTTTAAAGCTGAAACGTTCTACACCAACAGGATCTTCTTGCGACGCCAAATGTGTTGCAGATTTAATCATTTCATCTACTTTAGAATCATCTACTTTTAAACGGTCGTACATAGAAATATCATCACCATTATAAGCGTCTAAATCGCCTTTATTAATCTTAATAATAGCAGTTCTTTCTTGTTCTAAAAGTTCAGCCATTTTAAGTAATACAGCGTTTCTTGTTTCTATCGATAATAAAGTATTCATTTTTTTGTTTTTTGTTTCTGAACTTTAAAGTTTTTTCAGATTTTCTGACCTTTAAGTTTCAGAGTTTTTACTCTACATGCTATTTTAAAGCTTTTTTTAAAGCTTCAAAAAATTGATCTACATGTTCTTTTTTAATAGTTAATGGTGGTAAAATTCTAATCAGTTTTTTGTTTGAAGCACCACCTGTAAATATACGATGTTCGTAAATAAGCTTTTTTCTAAGTTCTCCAACTTCAAAGTCGAATTCCAAACCAATCATCAAGCCTTTTCCTTTGATATTTTGTATCTGCGTAATGGTTTTAGCTATAGAAATAAAATAATCTGAAATTTCATTCACATTAGCAATCAACTTCTCTTCTTCAATCGTATTTAAAACAGCTAAACCAGCTGCACAAGCCAAATGATTGCCGCCAAACGTGGTACCTAACATTCCATGTTTCGCCTCAATACTTGGGTGAATTAAAATCCCTCCAATTGGAAATCCATTCCCCATACCTTTGGCTATTGAAATAACTTCAGGTGTTACGTTGTAATACTGAAACGCGAAGAATTTACCCGAACGTCCGTAACCAGATTGCACTTCATCAGCAATAAAATAAGTATTGTTTGCTTTACAAAGTTTATCAACTTGTTCAAAAAACTCAGAAGTTCCTTGATCTAAACCACCTACACCCTGAATAAACTCAACAATAACCGCACAAACATCGCCTTTTTCCAATTCTCTTTTAACACCTTCAACATCATTCAACGCTAAAAAAGTCACCTGTTGTTGTGCATTAATAGGCGCAACAATATTTTTATTATCGGTGGCCGCTACCGCCGCCGATGTACGCCCATGAAACCCATTGTTAAACGCAACAACACGCGATTTTCCTGTTTTAAACGACGCTAATTTTAAAGCATTTTCATTAGCTTCTGCTCCAGAATTACACAAAAATAACTCATAACCTTTACAGCCAGATAGCACTTCAATTTTATTGGCAAGTTCAACTTGCAACGGATTTTGAATCGCGTTCGAATAAAACCCTAAAGTTGAAACTTGTTTACTAACAGCCTCAACATATTTTGGGTGTGAATGTCCAATAGATATTACGGCATGACCTCCGTAAAGGTCTAAATATTCAATTCCTGCATCGTCGTAAACGAGCATATCTTTTCCCGAAACTGGTGTTACATTATATAATGGATAAACGTCAAATAATGGCATTTTAATTCTTTTTAATTTGATTAATTTTCTCGAAAGAAGCCACAATACCTTGTATCAAAGCAGAGCTTAAACCTTGATGTTCCATAGCATTTAACCCTTCAATAGTACAACCGCTTGGTGTTGTTACGCGGTCTATTTCCTGTTCTGGGTGCCTACCAGATTCCAACAATAAACTCGCCGCACCATAACACGTTTGTGTAGCCAATTGATGTGCTTCGTGGGCTTCAAAACCTAACTGAATAGCTCCTTGTGTTGTAGCACGCACAAGGCGCATCCAAAACGCTATACCACTGGCACAAATAACGGTTGCGGCTTGAATTAAATCTTCAGGAATAACCAATGTAGTTCCTAATTGGTTAAACACCTCTTGGGCTAAACCAACCTTATCTTGCGCTTTTTCATTAGCAGCAATACAAGTCATGGATTTACCAATAGAAATCGCTGTGTTTGGCATCACACGAATAATATTTTTATCCTTCCCAATAATACCTTCAATTCTAGGAATTTCAACACCAGCAGCCACCGAAATAATAATATGTTTTTCCGTAATTTTGGAAACTACACTTTCCAAAACAGCATTAATATGTTTTGGCTGTAACGCAAAAATAACCATGTCGCTGTTTTCTACCGCCAATACGTTATCGTTTGTCACGGTCACGTAATCTTCGGTTTTATAAACTTCAACATTCGCGGCGTTTTTATCAGCTAAATACAACGATGTGAACGACTTATTATTGATAAGTCCTTTCGCAATAGAACTTCCTAAATTTCCAGTTCCTATAATGGCTATTTTCATTTCTTTATTTATTTTATTGGCGTTCCCTCCGCTAATACCTACAAGGTTTTCAAAACCTTGCAGGAACGCTCTCGGTCGCGCTTTCCGCTATATCTTTTTTCTCGTGCCTCAAAAAAAGGATGCCGCTGCAATCGCTAACGCACCTATTTGTTAAGTGCAGTTTCAATTTTCAGCAAAACGATTATTTAAAAATAAGTCGCTTTTAATTGCAATCCTGTGGTTTCTTCCAAACCAAACATCAAATTCATATTCTGTATGGCTTGACCCGAAGCACCTTTTAATAAATTATCAATAATACTAGTTACTAATAATTTGTTGTTGTGTTTATGTAAATGTATTAAACATTTATTGGTGTTTACTACTTGCTTCAAATGCAACACCTCATCAGAAACAAATGTGAATTTGGCATCTTTATAAAACACCTCAAATAGGGCTTTAGCTTCTTCTAAAGTACCTTCAAAATTGGTATATACCGTAGCAAAAATACCTCTGGAAAAATTACCTCGGTTTGGCATAAACAAAATTTCAGAAGTAAAACCATTCTGTAATTGTTTAACCGACTGATTAATTTCACCTAAATGCTGATGCGTAAACGGTTTGTAATATGAAAAGTTATTATCCCTCCAAGGAAAGTGTGAAGTTTCAGACAATGAAGTTCCAGCACCTGTAGCTCCTGTAACCGCATTGATATGCACATCGTTATGCAACAAATCTTTTTCAGCAAGCGGCAACAAAGCCAATTGAATCGCGGTAGCAAAACAACCTGGATTTGCTATATAATTTGCTTTTTTAATAGCATTTCTTTGTAATTCAGGCAACCCGTAAACAAAAGTTTTAGCCTGTGCTAAGCCTATCGAAGTAAAAACTTTGTCTTTTTCAAGTCGGAAATCGTTTCCTAAATCGATAATTTTAGTGGTAGCTGAAAACGTATTAGCCGATAAAAACTTTACAGAATTCCCATGACCTAAACATAAAAACAACACATCAACATTTGCGTTAACAGTATCTGTGAATTTCATATCTAAATCCCCCATTAAATCTTGGTGGATGTTGCTAATCTTGTTTCCTGCATTGGATGTGCTGTATACAAAATCAAGCTCCGCGTTAGGATGATTAATTAACAATCTAATCAACTCGCCTGCTGTGTAACCTGCTCCTCCAATAATACCTACTTTAATATTTTTCATTTAGAATCTTTCTTTTCAAGACCGTCAGGTTCTGAAAACCTGACAGGTCTAAGTTTCAATTCAAATTAAGAATTAACTTGATGATAAATTTTATTTTGATTTCCGAAGATTTTAATAAATCCTTTCGCTTCATCGGCTGTCCAACCTTTGTTTTCTTCACCGTAACTTCCAAATTTCGCGCTCATTAAATCGTGTTCAGAACTAATACCATCTAATGAGAAATGGTAGGGTCTTAAAGTTACCGTAACATCTCCACTTACAACCTCTTGACTGCTTTGTAAAAAGGCTTCAATGTTGCGCATTACCGGATCTAAATACTGACCTTCATGTAAATGCATGCCATAGAAACTCGCTAAATATTCTTTATGTTGCAATTGCCATTTGGTAAGCGTGTGTTTTTCCAATAAATGATGCGCTTTTATGGTAATTAAAGCTGCTGGCGCTTCAAAACCAACACGTCCTTTAATTCCAACTATGGTATCTCCCACATGAATATCGCGACCAATAGCATAGGCTTTTGCAAGATTATTTAAAGTTTCTATGTTAATTTCAGGGTCGTTTTCAATCCCGTTTACGGCAACTAACTCACCTTTTTCGAAAGTTAGTTTTACTTTTTCATCTTCAGCATGCTTTAACTGCGATGGGTAAGCGTTGTCTGGCAATGGTTTATCAGACGTTAAAGTTTCTGAACCACCAACGCTGGTTCCCCAAAGTCCTTTGTTAACCGAGTATTTTGCTTTTTCCCAAGACATATCGATACCATTTTCTTTTAAATAGTCGATTTCTTGTTGTCTGGTTAGCTTCTCATCTCTAATTGGGGTGATGATTTGAATTTCTGGCGCCAATGTTTGAAAAATCATATCGAAACGCACTTGGTCGTTTCCTGCTCCTGTACTACCATGTGCAATATATTCAGCACCAATGCTTTTTGCGTACTCCACAATTTCAATAGCTTGAATAATACGCTCTGCACTTACAGATAATGGATATGTATTGTTTTTCAATACATTACCAAAAATTAAATACTTCACTACTTTTTGGTAAAAAGTGGCAACAGCATCAATGTTTTTATAAGTTGTAACCCCCATTTTATAGGCGTTTGATTCAATGTGATCTATTTCTGTTTTTGTAAATCCACCTGTGTTTACACTTACGGCGTGAACTTCAAACTTTTTTGACAAACTAACTGCGCAATAAGAGGTATCTAATCCACCACTATATGCTATTACTAATTTTTTCATCGGTTTATTTATTTGATTTAGAATCTTATTAATTGGTGCTATTTTCGATTCGAAATAAGCGTTTACATAATATTTATACTTTAATTCATCTCTTAATTTCCCTATTTTCTCTAATGCTTCTACTATTCTAGGCGACAATTCTTTTAAAGCAATATGCTTCATCCCCAGCAATTGGTTGTTGTAATGTACTGCCGATTCTTGCGCTATTGAAATAAGAAAATCTTTCATGTACAATTTAGACATAAGATGCATTAAAAGCAACCCTATGTTCGCCTTGCGATACTGTGGATGAACCCATAAAGATGAACGCTCGTAAACTGAAAACTTATGAACCTTATGCTTATGTACAAATATATGGGCATAAACCTCATCGTTCTTCTTCACTATATAACAACCATTCAACAAACGCAATTTTAACATCTCCACACTTGCAAAATACATGGATGGATTTTCTTTGGTACGATCGGAAATTGCTTGTATTAATTCGTCGGGAAGCTCATTTGTAAAAATGATTTCTAATCCTTCTTCTTTACAAAAGGCAAGTGCCTCTTCTATAGATTTATTAATATCTTTATTCAATATGTTTTCATTTTTTATCAACCCTCTAAAAGTTGCAAACCAATAAACAATGGTTTAATTATATTTTTATCATTTCAAACTCAACACAAAGAACTGGACTCACCTAGTTCAAAAAATAAAAGCACACCACTAAGGGCGACGTGGGTAAATACGACACATAAAAAACGTGTTGATTACTATATTAAAAAAACTTTGGAACTTTATGGATGAAATTTTATACACTCTAAAAAAATTAAATTACGTTTTGGTTTTAGGCCATTGAAAGACTAGAAGCTGCGACGAGAAATACTCGCGCGGAAACCGGGTGATGAAGGACGTATTTTATTTTTTAATGTATTCATGACGTAAAATTATGAATTTTATTCATTACGCCTGTTAAAATTAGGTGATTTTTTAAAAAAATTATTAATATCCACCCTTTTACATTCTTTTTATTGTAAATAACTCATTTATAATAAATTTCATTGAATAATTTAAAATATTATTCAATGAAATTTATAGTTATCTCACTCAATTACAATATATAATCGGTACTTATAAAGTTAGATGTTTTCTTATCTAAGAGTTCTTTTATAATGGCATTATTGTAGTCGTTATCTTTTGAAGCCACAAAAGTCCTTATTGAAAATGAGCGTAATGCATCATGCACACTCAATGTACCGTAAGCCGAATCTTTTCTTCCTGTAAACGGATATACGTCAGGTCCACGTTGGCAAGAGCTATTCAAATTCACTCTACAAACCAAGTTTACTAAGGTATCAATTAATGGCGATAAAGTTTTAATGTCTTTACCAAACAAACTTACTTGTTGCCCGTAGTTTGACTCTGCCATATCATGCAAAGGCTCTTCAATATCTGAAAACGGAATTACAGGAATTACGGGTCCAAATTGTTCTTCGCTATATACTTTCATCCCTGTATTAACAGGATATAAAACGGCTGGAAAAATAAAATTATCGGTTATAACGCCTCCCTTTTTGTTTAAAATTTTAGCACCTTTGTCTAAGGCATCTGCAATTAATTCTTTAATATACCCTGGTTTTTCAACTTCTGGAAGCGGTGTTAATTTCACTCCAGATTCCCAAGGATTTCCAAATTTAAGCGCATCAACTTTTGCTGTAAAACGTTTGTTAAATTCTTCAACAACCGACTCATGCACGTACAACACTTTTAATGCCGTACAACGCTGCCCGTTAAAAGATAAGGTACCTGCAATACATTCATCTACTGTTGAATCTAAATCGGCATCAGGCAATACAATAGCAGGATTCTTTGCTTCTAAACCCAAAACCATGCGTAATCTATTACCCTTAGGATGTTGCGCTTGTAAAGCATTTGCAGATTTACTGTTGCCAATTAACGCCAACACATCTATTTTGCCCGATTGCATGATGGGGGTTGCCAATACACGACCACGACCATAAATTACGTTTACAACACCTTTTGGGAAACTATTTTGAAAGGCTTCCAAAAGTGGAGAAATTAATAAAACCCCTAATTTTGCTGGCTTAAAAATAACGGGGTTTCCCATAATTAACGCCGGAATAAGTAAAGTGAATGTTTCGTTTAATGGATAATTGTATGGTCCTAAACATAAAACAACTCCTAAAGGCCCTCTTCGAATGTGCGCATAGACACCATCGCTTTTTTCAAACTTAGCAGAATCTCTATCTATTTGCTTGTATGCTTCAATAGTATCATAAATATAATCAACGGTTCTATCAAACTCTTTTTGGGAATCAGGTAGATTTTTACCAATTTCCCACATTAATAGTTTTACAATAACTTCTCGTCTGGTTTTCATTTGCTCAACAAACTTTTCCATGCAAGCAATTCTGTCAACTACCTTCATCGTTGGCCATAAACCTTGACCTTTATCGTAAGCTGTTAATGCGGAATTCAGCACCTCCAAAGCTTCTTTTTCTCCCAATTGAGGGATTGTACCTAACAGTGTTGGTTTATATTCTGGAGTTGAAGAGATGGTTGAATACACCTCGGCTGTTTCACCCTCCCACTCAATCAATTCCCCATTGGTTAAATAGGTTGTTTGATGTAATAAAGTGTGTATTTTATATTGTTCTGGAATTTCAAAAAAAGTTGTGCTCATATTCAAAATTATAACGTTAATAGCTATTGCTAATATACCTATAATTTAGCACAAAGCCCATTAAAACAGAATGTGTGATTAAAGAAATATTAAATTCTTAACATACTATTTCCAAGTACTGAAAATGCATAAGACTCAAACGTTTTCGCCAATTAATTCAAAAAACAATTCCTGTTGTTTAAACCAAAAACTGAAACAAATCGGGTTTATTGTTAAGATAATCGCCGTAAAAATTACGTTGTTTCATTTTAGCAATTAATGGCTCCAAATCCGATGCCGATTTCAATTGAATTCCTACCACTGCCGAACCATTTTCACGATTGGTTTTCTTCGTATATTGAAAATGTGTGATATCGTCATTGGGACCTAAAATATCAACAACAAATTCTTTTAAAGCCCCTGCTCGTTGCGGAAACAACACAATAAAATAGTGTTTTAAATTAGCGTAAAGTAAAGCGCGTTCTTTTATTTCGGCGGTACGGGTAATATCGTTATTGCTTCCACTCACTACGCAAACTACATTTTTACCTTTAATTTCTTCAGTATAAAAATCCAAAGCCGAAATACTTAAAGCTCCTGCTGGTTCTACCACAATGGCATCTTTGTTATAAAGTTCCAAAATGGTTTCGCATACTTTCCCTTCTGGAACGGTTAACATAGCATACAAATTGGCTTTACATATAGGAAATGTTAAGTCGCCAACACGCTTTACCGCTGCGCCATCAATAAATTTTTCGATAACATCCAACTCGGTATTTTTATTATTTTTTATGGAAACCGACATAGATGGTGCGCCTTCGGGCTCTACGCCAATAATTTTGGTGTTTGGCGATAATTCTTTAAAAACCGTTGACAAACCCGCAGCTAACCCACCGCCACCAACAGCTATAAACACATAATCTATGGGGTCTTTGGTTTGCTCTAAAATTTCCAAAGCTATGGTTGCTTGCCCTTCAATAACTTTCTCATCGTTAAAAGGATGAATAAAGGTTTTCTTTAACTGGTCGCACTCCAACATAGCGGCATGATATGCATCGTCGTAGGTATCGCCAATAAGTTTTATCTCAATAAAATCTTCACCAAACATTTTAACCTGTTCCACTTTTTGGTTAGGCGTTGGTGCAGGCATATAAATAGACCCTTTAATTTTTAATAGTTTACACGACAAGGCAAACCCTTGTGCGTGGTTACCCGCACTGGCACAAACCACACCATTTTGAGATTCTTCTGCAGTAAGAGAACTAATTTTATTGTATGCGCCTCTTATTTTATACGAACGAACTTGTTGCAAGTCTTCACGCTTTAAAAGAATATGCGCATCGAACTGTTTTGAGTGTCTTAGGCTAGGGCTTAAAGGCGTAACTGCCGATACCTTTTTAATGGTATCGGCAGCTACTTTTATATCTTTAATGCTAGGAAAATATGTGTGCATTTCCTTTTTCATAATGTATGTTCATTAGACCTGTCAGGTTTCAAAAACCCAACAGGTCTTATCTATTAAAAACCTTAAACTATTGGCTTCATAGCCGTCATAGACGCTCTTAAGAAAGACCCCACTTTTTCAACTGGATGTTCTCTTAATGCTTTATTTACAGCAATTAATTTAGCATTATCAACCGCTTTACCGTTATCTTTTGCATAGGCTTTTCCAATTACATCGGTATCGATTTTCTTCATGAAATCTGCTAATAATGGCTTACAAGCATGGTCGAATAAATAACAACCATATTCTGCTGTATCAGAAATTACAGAGTTCATTTCGTATAATTTACGTCTTGCAATGGTGTTTGCAATAAGTGGTGTTTCGTGTAACGATTCGTAGTATGCAGATGCATCGATAATTCCAGAATCGGTCATAGCCTCAAACGCTAATTCAACCCCAGCTCTTACCATAGCTACCATTAACACACCGTTATCGTAATACTCTTGTTCAGTAATTTCAACGTTTCCAGCTGGTGTTTTTTCAAAAGCAGTTTCAGCAGTTGCAGCTCTCCATCCTAATAAATCTTTATCATCATTAGCCCAATCTTCCATCATACCGCTAGAAAAACGACCTTCCATAATATCATCCATATGTTTTTGGAACAATGGACGCATGATGTCTTTTAATTCTTCAGAAAGTTCAAACGCTTTAATTTTTGCTGGGTTTGAAAGACGATCCATCATGTTGGTAATTCCACCATATTTAAGACCTTCAGTAACAGTTTCCCAACCGTATTGGATTAATTTTGAAGCATATCCTGGATCGATACCTTTTTCAATCATTTTATCGAAACAAAGAATAGATCCTGTTTGTAACAATCCACAAAGAATGGTTTGCTCACCCATTAAATCAGACTTCACCTCAGCAATAAAAGACGATGCTAAAACACCTGCTCTATCACCACCAGTTGCAGCTGCATACGCTTTTGCCTGCGCCCAACCTTTTCCTTCTGGATCGTTTTCTTCGTGTACCGCGATTAATGTTGGCACACCAAAACCTCTTTTATATTCTTCTCTTACCTCGGTTCCTGGGCATTTTGGCGCCACCATAATAACTGTTAAATCTTCGCGGATTTGAGTTCCTTCTTCAACAATATTGAAACCGTGAGAATAAGATAATGTTGCTCCTTTTTTCATTAAAGGCATTACCGCTTTTACAACGCTTGTATGTTGTTTGTCTGGTGTTAAGTTTAACACTAAATCTGCTGTTGGAATTAACTCTTCGTAAGTACCAACTGTAAATCCATTATTTGTTGCGTTTACATAAGATGTACGTTTTTCTGCAATAGCTTGTGCTCTTAAAGCATAAGAAATATCTAAACCAGAATCTCTCATGTTCAAACCTTGGTTAAGCCCTTGCGCTCCACATCCTACAATTACAATTTTCTTTCCTTTTAAAGCATTTACACCGTCTTCAAACTCTGAAGAGTCCATAAATCTACACTTAGATAGTTGAGTTAATTTATCTCTTAACGATAGTGTGTTAAAATAATTTCCCATTTTTAATTTTAGTTATTATGATTATTGAAGGCCATTAGCACTTCGGTTACTTTCATTTCATCTTTTGTTACTGCAATACGCCCTGCACGAACAAATTGCATAATGCCAAACACGTTTAAATCTCTTCGCAACGATTCGATTTCGTTTCTTCTACCCGATTTTTCAAGCACAAAAAACTCTTTGTTTACGGTAACAATTCTAGCATTACTTTCTTTAATTATATTTTGAATTTGAGGTTCTTCAAATAATAAAGCCGATTTTATTTTGAACATACAAGACTCTGTATAAATAGTGTCTTCATCTTTATGATAATATGCTTTTATAACCTCTACTTGTTTTTCAAACTGACCTATAATTTTTTTAGCTTGAGATTCTGTAATGTTTACCACAATTACAAAACGATTTACACCATCAATTTCCGATTGCGATGTTGTTAAGCTTTCAATATTTATATGTCTGCGTTGAAAAATAGCGGATATACGATTTAACAAACCGATGTTATTTTCGGTATAAATTGAAATCGTGAATGTTTTTATTTCTTCGTTCATTTTTAAAAGATGTTAGATAAAAGATGTTAGATTATAGACTATATTTAATTTATCTATACTCACTAATGCATCTCTATTCTTTTGTCTATATTCTATTTTTTATTTAGCTTAAACGTATATCTGAAACCGACGCTCCCGCAGGTATCATTGGAAATACATTATCTTCTTTTTCTACACAAACTTCCAAGAAATACGACTCTTTTGATGCCATCATTTCTTTAATAGCTTCTGCCAATTCTTCACGTTTTGTTACACGTTTCCCTTCTATATAATAGCCTTTTGCAATGGTTACAAAATCTGGGTTTGTCATTTCGGTAGATGCATAGCGCTTATCGAAAAACAATTGTTGCCACTGGCGCACCATTCCTAAAAATTCGTTATTCAATACCACTATTTTAACAGCGGCTTTTTGCTGAAAAATAGTGCCCAATTCTTGAATGTTCATTTGGTAACCACCATCTCCAATAATTGCAACCACTTCTCTATCGGGCGCTGCCATTTTAGCCCCAATAGCCGCTGGTAATGCAAAGCCCATAGTACCTAAACCTCCAGAAGTAATATTGCTTTTAGTAGTTGTAAACTCAGCGTATCTACAAGCAATCATTTGATGTTGACCAACATCAGATACAATTGCTGCATTCCCTTTAGACTCAATATTTATTTGTCTAAGAACTTCACCCATGGTTAAACCTTCCTTGGTTGGGGTAATATCGTCTTTTATTACTTTTTCAAATTCAATAGCATATAAATCTTCGAATTTCTGTAACCAATCAGCATGTTTGTTTTCATTCAAAAGGGGCAATAATTTAGCTAAACTATCTTTTGAATCGCCTATAACCGCCACATCTGTTTTTACGTTTTTATCTATTTCAGCAGGATCTATATCAAAATGAATAATTTTAGCTTGCTTTGCATAGGTATTTAAACTACCCGTTACGCGGTCGTCAAAACGCATTCCAATCGCAATAAGCACATCGCACTCATTGGTTAACACATTGGGCGCATAATTTCCATGCATACCCACCATACCCACATTTAATGGATGTGAAGTCGGTAACGCCGAAGCCCCTAAAATAGTCCACGCTGCTGGAATACCTGCTTTTTCAATAATAGCTTTTAATTCGTTTTCTGCTTGACCTAAAATAACTCCTTGCCCCCAAACGATAAGCGGTTTTTTTGCTGAATTGATCAATTCCGCTGCTGCAGTAAGTGTTTCAGGATTTGTTTTAGGCACCGGTGTATAACTTCTAACTCCAGTACATTTTTCATATTTAAAATCCAACTCACTTACTTGTGCATCTTTAGTGATATCTATCAATACAGGTCCTGGACGTCCGCTTTTTGCGATGTAGAACGCTTTCGCTAAAACTTCAGGTATATCTGCCGCTTTAGTGATTTGATGGTTCCACTTCGTTACAGGTGTAGAAATACCAATAATATCGGTTTCTTGAAACGCATCCGTTCCCAATAAATGTGAAAACACTTGACCCGTAATACACACTATGGGAGTAGAATCTATTTGTGCATCGGCAATTCCTGTAATAAGGTTTGTTGCTCCTGGACCCGATGTAGCCATAGCCACACCAACACGACCAGAAATACGCGCATAACCTTGCGCCGCATGTGCAGCACCTTGTTCGTGGCGCGTTAATACGTGATGAATCTGGTCTTTAAATTTATATAATTCATCATAAACTGGCATAATAGCACCTCCTGGATATCCATAAAGAATATCAACTCCTTCGGCTAATAGGCATCTTATGATGGCTTCACTTCCTGTAATACGTATGGTTTCTTGTGCCACTTCTTGTTTTTTATTTGCTGTTTGTGTGTTCATGTTTATCTTATTTTAACCCTTCGACAAGTTTGCACTTGTTCCTTTGAAATAAAAAATATTTTATTTCAGGTATTTCCGGGGTGACATGAGATTCCTGCCTTCGCAGGAATTAAAATGCATCGGTAACACATCCTTTTGATGCTGAAGCTACCGATCGTGCATATTTATACAATATTCCTTTTTTATGTTTTAATTCAGGTTGTACCCATTTAGATTTTCTTTCTGCTAATTCTTCATCTGAAAGCAGTACGTTAATGGTATTGTCTTCAGCACTAATTCTAATGATATCGCCAGTTTTTAACAACCCAATAGTACCACCTTCTTGTGCTTCTGGTGTAATGTGACCTACCACAAACCCGTGTGTTCCTCCAGAAAAACGTCCATCTGTAATTAAAGCAACCGATTTTCCTAAACCTGCACCCATAATCAAAGAAGTTGGTTTTAACATTTCTGGCATACCTGGACCACCTTTAGGCCCCACATAACGGATGACGACAACATCACCTTTTGCCACTTCTCCATTAGAGATACCTGTATTTGCTGCTTGTTCGCCATCATACACCACCGCTTTTCCTTCAAAAAGCAATCCTTCATTTCCTGAAATTTTTGCTACAGCACCTTCTTCCGCAAGGTTTCCATAAAGAATTTGAAGGTTTCCTGAAGATTTTAATGCTTTGTCTTTTGGATAAATAACGTCTTGGTCGTTTTCAAAAACAAGTGGTTCTACATCTTTTAAGTTTTCCGCTAATGTTTTTCCGGTAACAGTCATACAATCGCCATGTAAATAACCATTATCCAATAAATATTTCATTACGGCAGGTGTTCCACCAATACCGTGAACATCTTCCATTAAATATTTTCCACTTGGTTTTAAGTCGGCTATCAAAGGCGTTCTATCACTTACACGTTGAAAATCTTCTAAAGTGAATTCAATATCAGCAGCATGTGCAATAGCTAAAAAGTGTAATACAGCGTTTGTTGAACCACCTAAAGCATTTACCAATGCAATGGCATTTTCAATCGATTTTTTTGAAATAATATCCAATGGTTTTAAATCCAATTCCAAAAGATTTTTGATAGCTATTGCAGTTCTTTCTGCTTCTGATAATTTATTTGGATTTTCAGCAGGAATAGAAGAGTTATAAGGTAGCGCAAAGCCCATACATTCTATAGCCGAAGCCATGGTATTTGCGGTGTACATACCTCCACAAGCTCCTGCTCCTGGAATAGCGCTTTTTATAATTTCTCTATATTCTTCTTCACCAATTTCACCAGCTACTTTTTGCCCTAAAGCTTCAAAAGCTGACACAATATTCAATTTTCTTCCTTTATATTTTCCTGATGCAATAGTACCACCATACATCATGATGGATGGACGATTCAAACGCAACATAGCAATTACGGCACCTGGCATGTTTTTATCGCATCCTACAACGGAAACAAGCGCATCATAACTTTGAGCTTGCATAACCGTTTCAATAGAGTCCGCAATAATATCTCTAGAAGCCAAAGAATAATTCATCCCCGAAGTTCCCATAGAAATACCATCACTAACGCCAATAGTATTAAACCCTAAGCCTACTAAACCAGCAATTTTACATTCAATTTTAACCTCAGCAGCCAAACCATTTAAGTGCATGTTACATGGGTTGCCATCATAACCTGTACTTGCTATACCTACTTGGGCTTTTTGCATGTCTTCATCGGTTAAACCTACGGCATATAACATAGCTTGTGAAGCCGGTTGAGACACATCTTGTGTTAATCTACTACTGTGTTTATTAAGTTTACTCATTTTTATATGGATAATTTTATGCTTTTTCTTAATTCTATATTAATCTTTCAAAGATTTTATGATTTTCATTAAAACTCTTCAATCTCCTAAATTAATGCTCGAAATTAATTTATTAGGATTTTATAGAGGCTATTCTTTATTAATTGAGGTTAAATCCATTGCATTTAAAAATAATTTAATTAGCTATATATCAGTACATTAAACATTTTTTTTTATGATGTTCAAAACACCCAAAATATTCAATAAAAAAACCTTCCATTTACGGAAGGCTTTTAATATTTACTATAATTTATAAATAAGCCTTCCTATCGATGCGAAATAATCACAACGACATTGACAGAAATGCTATTTAATATTTGTTTATTCATCTTTTATGAAAGGCAAATATTTAAAATTAAAATGTAACATCCAATTTATTAGTTAAAAAAGTAAAAAACAATTTGCGTTTCCTTTTATTTTTTTACTTTTGCGCCATAAATAATAGAGGAAAGATTTGACTGATTGCAACCTCTTTATGCCAAAAAATTTGGTATAAGTAAAAATGCTAAAGGCAGTGCAAACTTCCTTCGACGTTATCGTCAAATCTCCCGCATAATATATATAGTTAAATGGCCTATTTATTTACTTCTGAAAGTGTTTCCGAAGGACACCCAGACAAAGTAGCAGATCAAATTAGTGATGCTTTAATTGACAATTTTTTAGCTTTTGATAAAGATTCGAAAGTAGCATGTGAAACACTTGTGACCACAGGACAAGTGATTCTTGCTGGTGAGGTAAAATCACACACCTATCTAGATGTTCAAAAAATTGCGCGTGATACCATAAACAAAATTGGGTACACCAAAGGCGAATACATGTTTGATGGCAATTCTTGTGGGGTACTTTCGGCCATACACGAGCAGTCGGATGATATAAACCGTGGTGTAGACCGTGCTACCAAAGAGCAACAAGGTGCTGGCGACCAAGGGATGATGTTTGGTTACGCAACCAACGAAACCGAAAATTTTATGCCGTTGGCTTTAGATTTATCGCATAGAATATTGATTGAGCTTGCTGAATTACGCAGAGAAAATAAAGAAATCACCTATTTAAGACCCGATTCTAAAAGTCAGGTTACCATTGAATATAGCGATGATAACATTCCGCAACGCATTGATGCCATAGTGGTTTCTACACAACACGACGATTTTGCCGATGATGATACCATGCTTGCAAAAATTAGAAAAGATATTGTTGACATTTTAATACCGCGCGTGGTTGCAAAATTACCAGAGAACTTGCAAACCTTGTTCAATAGCGGTATAAAATACCACATCAACCCAACAGGCAAGTTTGTAATTGGTGGTCCACATGGCGATACGGGGTTAACAGGACGTAAAATTATTGTAGATACTTACGGTGGAAAAGGTGCTCATGGTGGTGGTGCATTTTCTGGAAAAGACCCAAGTAAAGTAGATAGAAGTGCTGCTTACGCTACCAGACATATTGCTAAAAACTTAGTAGCTGCAGGTGTTGCCGATGAAGTTTTGGTACAAGTAAGTTACGCTATTGGGGTTGTAGAACCTATGGGTATTTTTATTAATACTTACGGTACTTGTCCTTTTAATATGACGGATGGCGAAATTGCCGAAATAGTTTCAAACGTATTTGATATGCGCCCATTTGCCATTGAAGAACGTTTAAAACTACGTGCGCCCATTTACAGCGAAACTGCTGCTTATGGACATATGGGACGTAAAAACGAAACAGTTACCAAAACATTTAGTCAACCAAATGGTGAAACAACAACTTTAGATGTTGAATTATTTACTTGGGAAAAATTAGATTATGTTGATAAAGTTAAAGTTGCTTTTAGCTTGTAACTTTTAAGTGTAATATTCTTTGGAAAAGACTGTCTTTAAGATGGTCTTTTTTGTATATGGCAATGTATTGTCCTAAAATAAGGCTACATAAACCATAAGTCTTAAAATGATTAAGCTAAATGTCCAAGTTTTTCCCAATAGCACTATTCTTAAAGAGTATTTTACTTACTCAAGAAGCTCCTGTCGCCACTATTTTTAGAAAATGGTTTAAATAGAACTTTCCAATGGGTAATTCCTTTTTATTAATTTCAACCAATTCGTGTGTATACGATTTAATCTTTTTAATAGGAACAATGAACGATCTGTGAATACGGACAAATTCACTTTTATCGATCATAGATTCGATGGAAGATATGGTCTGTCTGCATAAGTACATTTTCTCTTGGGTGAATATTTTTATATAATCTTTATCGCTCTCAATGTAAAGGATCTCATCTAGAACAATTCTTACTTGTTTTCTATCTATGCGAAGGTAGATGGAGTCGATTCCGGATTTTCTTTCCATTTCAAAAGACTCGTTGGTAAGCAGAACATTTTCTAAACCAGGCAAGGCCTTATTCACAGCCTTTAAAAAGCGATCAAAACGTATGGGTTTCAACAGATAATCCACAGCATCCAACTCAAACCCATCCCAAGCATATTCTTTATAAGCAGTGGTAAAAATTACTTTTGGTGGATTTTTAATGGATTGTACCAATTCAGTGCCCAGTAGTTCCGGCATCCTAATATCCAAAAAAAGAATATCAACCTCATTCGTTTGAAGAAATAAATAGGCATCTATAGCATTGCTGCATTCTCCCACTAAATGTAAAACGGGCAATTTATTACAATAGCGCCGTAGCACATCTCTTGCTAATGGTTCGTCGTCTACAATGAGACATTTGGGCTTAATGACTTCATGTGTTTTCATACGTCTGCTGGGGTTCTATTACTGAATTAGTATTCACCGAATCCTTATTATCTAATTCAATTTGGAGATTAACAATATAGACATCAAGGTTTTCATTAATTTCTAAAGTATGTTTATTTGGGTATATGAGTTCTAATCTTCGCCTTACATTCTCAATTCCAGTTCCTTTTCTGTATCGGACAGATGCCTCTTTGTTTTTTTTGCCATTCATTAATTTTATTGAAAATGTATGTCCATGAAATTCAGATTTTATATTGATCCAAGGATGATCTATCATTTTACTTGCACCATGCTTAAAACAGTTTTCTACCAAGGGGAGTAAAAGTAATGGTGCTATAGTAATGTCCCTAACATTATTTGGAAATGAATAATGCAAATCAAGTTTATTGTCATACCTTATTTGTTCCAAATTAAGGTAATCAACGATCATTTGTAGTTCATTTTCCAAGGAAACTTTGACTTTCTTGCCTTCATCTAAGATATAGCGAAGGATATGTGAAAGCTCCAATATCATTTTGGCACTTCTTGGGGATTCTTCCTGTGCTTGCGAATAAATATTGTTCAAGGTATTAAACATGAAATGAGGTTGCACCTGAGCCATTAAAAGACGTAGTTGTGCTTGTGAGTTTTCTTGTTGTAACTGTTGATTGCGTAAGGTTTTTAAATAATAATGCTTAAACATTTTAAAACTGGACGATATTGAAACTGCAGTTATTGAGCCTAATATGCTTCCTAAATACGCATAAAATAATTTTTCTGTAAACGTGGTTGTGGTTAGGAATAATTTAGCGTTAGGAATCCAGATTATTTTGGCCCAAGGAATATAAATTAGATAGAGAGCATTAACCGTCATGGCCACAAAATAGAACACGATGAACCAAAATAAGGCAAGAATATATTTTTGCTTAAAAACAAATTTTGGAAGTATAAAATATAAGGCAGGATAAACCAAAAACATTTGAGGAAAAAGGAAAAAGAATGTTTCTACTGAAGTTTTCCAAAAATTGGGAAATTGTCCTGTGTTCATATAAGAGACAGGATTAAGGTAGCGTGTCATAGTAAAATAACCACCCCATAAAAACCAAAAAAACAAATGCCGTCCAAGCCGATACCATTTCTTATCCGAAAGTATAAATTCCTTTATTGACATATATACCCTTATTTTTTATAAATGTATACAATTAAACACCAGATCTGTGTTTTTAGCTACAAAAATGAATCATTTCGAGACATACATCAAAAAAAACACGATGAAAGCATTTAGTCCTAATTTTTTTTGACTTTATCGCTGTTGGTTACCATTACGTCGCTAATAAAATTTTGAAACGGATGTAAATATTAAATTTATAAATATTCTCTTTGTAACCTATTAAAAAACAAATAGATATGAAAAATAAAATACTTATTGGTTTTTTCTTTTCTAGATATTTTACTTTAACTGCATTGATAGTTGGTTCACTGGATGGCAATACACAAATTATCTATACCGATATAGAACCAGATTATGTAAGTGAAAATGTAGGTGATTATTACAACCTGGATTTAAACAATGATGGTATTGTAGATTTTACTCTGAAGTCACTTTATTTAACCAATGGAACATTTTTGGAGATCAGTTCACCACATGGTGATAATACCTTCATTGCGGTTTTTCCATGGGAAGTTGCCATCGTTAAGCCACTGGAAAATGGCGATGAAGTTTTCAATCTTACTGGCCTAATAAATCATGAGCCATTTGGGTATTTAGGTGCAGAAGGATGTTGGGGAGGAGATGGATCATTCTGTCCTTATAATTGGCAGGGAAATACCGACAAATACCTCGGTTTAGGGTTTCTTATCAACGGTCAATCATATTATGGGTGGGCAAGACTGAACGTTACAAGCGCCTCCCAATGGGTTATTAAGGATTACGCCTATAACGCAACAAAAGATGAACCTATACAAGCAGGTCAAAAGGTTTTGGGTTTGGAAGAATCTAATCTTCAAAAAATTAAAGTAATTGTGTCCAACGGACAAATCTCAATATTAAACCTTCCTGATAGCATAAAATATAATTTGTATACACTAAACGGACAAAAAATAGGTCATGGGGATTTGGGACAGAGCAATAGTGATATAAATGTTCAAAATCTGATTTCTGGAATATATTTTATTGAATTGTCAACGAATGATTCCAATTCAATTATTACCAAGAAATTTATAATTCCTTGATGAAATTTTAATAAAGACCATCAAGAGAATTATCTAAACACCAAATTTTTGAAGCATGGCTTCCGGTGTCGTGGGGTTAAAATTTATTGTTCGAATATTAAAGTGAAACATTAAAAATCAATGTTATGAAAAGCAAATTACTCAACATTATTCAACCCAAAAAATGGACTGTTTTGGTTGTTGTATACTTAAACACTATTAACACTCCAGCACAAATTATTTATACTGATATAGAACCTGATTATAAAAGTGAAAATATTGGTGATTTTTACAACCTGGACTTAAACAATGATGGTATTATAGATTTTACTTTGAAGTCGGATGATGGTTTACCTTATCAAATTTCGGCAGAGCCAAATCAAGAAACCAATCGTGTTAACGCCATTATAGGTATGGGTATAGAGTTATCTTATTACGTATTAACTCTACCATTAGATGAAGGCAGCATACTTTCTTCGGTAAACCCTAATCAGTTTCATCCAGGTTATGGGATTATGCTTTCTTCACAAGATTGTAGTTCTGATCCAGATTGGTGCTATATTCTATGGGGAGGTAAGACTGACAAATACCTAGGGCTACGTTTTCTTATCAATGGGCAGACGCATTACGGATGGGCAAGATTGGATGTTACTAGCAATACCCAATGGATCATAAAAGATTATGCCTATAATGCGACACCTAATGAGCCAATACACACAGGTCAGATGGTTTTGGGTTTGGAAGAATCCAATCTTCAAAAAATTAAAGCAATTGTGTCCAACGGACAAATCTCAATATTAAACCTTACAAATCGCATAAAATTCAATTTGTATACTATAAACGGAAAAAAAATAAGTCATGGGGATTTGGGACAGGGCAATAGTGATATAAATGTTCAGAATCTGATTTCTGGAATATATTTTATTGAATTGTCAACGAATGATTCCAATTCAATTATTACCAAGAAATTTATAATTCCTTGACGAAATTTTAATAAACACCATCAAGAGAATTATCTAAAAACCAAATTTTTGAAGCGTGGTTTCCAGAGTTGTGGAGTTAAAATTTATTGTTCGGATATTAAAGCGAAACATTAAAAATCAATGTCATGAAAAGCAAATTACTCAACATTTTTCAACCCAAAAAATGGATTGTTTTGGTTATTGTGTGCTTAAACACTATTAGTAATCCAGCACAAATTGTATACAATGATATAGAACCGGATTTTACCAGCGAAAATCTTGAGGATTATTATGATTTGGATTTAAATAATGATAAAATTGTTGATTATGTTTTGTATTCGTTTACCAATGAAACTTGGAAATTTCTTGTAATATCCAGTTTTGAAAATAGCGTGAATCAGATTATAGCAATTTCCCCGTGGTATACATATGCAGTTCCTTTAGAAAGCAATAAAGAAATTTTCAATCTTTCAGGTTATGGAAATGGTGAAAATTATAAACCTTCTGGGATTATAAGTTTAGAAGCATGCTATGGGACAGATTGTTATTATGACGACTATGATTGGAAAGACAAAAGCGACAGATACCTTGGTTTACGTTTTCTTATTAATGGGCTAACACATTATGGCTGGGCAAGATTGGAGGTTACAAGCCCTTACCAATGGATCATTAAGGATTATGCTTATAATGAGACACCTAATGAGCCCATATTTGCAGGTCAAATGGTTTTGGATTTGGAGGAATCATATATTAAAAATGTTAAAGTAATTGTTTCCAATGGACAAATCTCAATATTATACCTCCCAAATCGTACAAAATACAATTTGTATACACTAAACGGACAAAAAATAGGCCATGGGGATTTAGAACAGGGCCATGACCAAATAAATGCTTTGAATCTCTCATCTGGGCTTTATTTGATTGAACTTATAGATAAAAAATCCATCTCTTCCACTAAATTGAAAATTATCATTCCCTAATATGATTTTAATAAAAACATATATCCTATAACATAAAAACTACATTAATAGGGTAGATAAGCATAGTTAATTGGTTTTTGCAAAATTTATTCGCCTGAACATTCAACATAATTTAATGTTGGATTTTAGTTCAAAAAACAAATGGCGATGTATTTCCTAACAAAAAAAAAGTATATATTTAATCAATTCTTGACATAGTGAAGGCATTATATTGATATTTATTGAAAGCAAAGCCTCAAAAGACAAGGAGAGTGTACCCCAAATAGAATGTTGTTTTGAATTAAATTCATTGAAATATTCAATTTGGGGTTGCTTATATCCATTTAGAGAACTTGCAATATATTTTTTGATTGTCGGTAAATAGTGTTTTGTTAAAATCATATATTATGAAACTATCAGCTATTGTAATCCTTTCAGTTTTCTTTTTAACACAGATTATTTCAGCACAAAATGAAAGCCAAGATAAAATTATACTAACGGATACGCTTTCTGAAGTGGTGATCACCACCCTGCTTCGCCCTGAAAAAATAACTCGGGCACCTGCTTCCATACAAGTATTGACCGCTAAGGATTTTGATCGTTTCGCAGGCTCGAATACTGGGGAACTCATTTCAACACTACAAGGTGTTGAATTTACGCGCTACGGCGTAAATGGCATTACCTTTAATGCCAGAGGATTGAACAGTGCCTTTAACAACAAAATACTTCAGATTGTTGACGGTCGCATCAGTACCTCCTCGTTAAGTGGTGGTTTACCAGTGTTCAATAATGGTTCAACCATAAAAGATGATATTCAGCAAATGGAAATTGTTTTAGGTCCACAGACCGCACTCTATGGACCTAATGCACATAATGGGGTGTTCAATACCATTACAAAAGATCCACGCCTACATTCCGGAACCTCAGTATCCTTGAGCGCTGGTAATCAGTACCAATTCAGTGGTCGGTTACGCCATGCTCAAAAAATCAATGACCATTGGGCATGGAAAGTAACGGGAGAATATGCAACCGGTCAAGAATTTAATTTTATTGATAGTGTGTATGTCAACGCTTCTGCTAAGGGCATTCCAGAACATTATGTGAATTTTGATTTTCGCCACATTCGTGGTGAAGCCCATATATATTACAATATAGACCCAAAAACCGAAATTATTGTTTCCAGTGGGACAAGCAGCCATGATTTTATACAGGTAACGGGAAGTGGACGCAATCAAATGAAAGGTTTGACCTATAGTTTTCTACAAGCCCGATTTAAAAGCCGCCATTTTTATGCCAATGTTTATAACACTTGGGGGAGTCTCGGTAAAAGCCATACAATATCTGCTTATACCCAAATTTTTTCAATGAGAACACAGCCCGGTCCATTATTTTTACCACCAGATGAAGCCGAACAAGTAGCTTTAAGTGCGGCTCGCTTTAAAGAGAAAAGCAGACGATTTAATGCAGATTTTCAATATCACAACAATTTTTCTAAAGCTGGATTATTTCTAGTGGCGGGATTGGACTTCGAAAATGCACATCCCAACACGACAGATGGAACCACCTTGGTGGGCAACGCCAACGATATTTCTGTATCACAAATAGGTGCCGTTTTACAACTCGAAAAAAAGCTTCTTAAGAGCATGCGTATGATTGGCACTGTTCGATATGACAATAATGATAATTTCAAGAATTTGGTGGCACCAAAGCTTACGTTGGTTAAAGACTTAGGTGAGGGGAATATTCGGTTTGGTTGGGCGAAAGCCTATGCACTGCCGTCCATTCTAAATCAATATACAAGTCTTCGGGATTTCTTTTTTGGTAATGGAGGAAGCGGTATTTCATACATTCCTAATAATTCGCAAGTGAATGACCCAGAGTCCATCCGCAACACACAACCCTTAAAGCCTGAAGAAGTGAATACATGGGAATACGGAATTAAAGGGAAGCCTGCTCAAAACCTTTGGGTAGATGCCAATGCCTATTATGGCACGAGCAAAAACTTTATTACGCCTCCATTACCTTTGGGTGGTAGGGCCCTTTCTTTGGATGGTATTGCATTGACCCATAACCCGAACTTTGCGGGTACAGAAAACAATGGCACGCTTCAGGGAGCTAACTTTTTCACCTTTTTTAATTATGGAAAGGCTAAAGTATATGGTTTGGATGTTGGTGTGAATTATACGATTTCGGCATCTGTTGAGTTAGCTCTTAAATATTCTTGGCTCAATGCCGAATTTGACGAAAATGATGCGAATAACGATGGGGTCAAAGGTCCGAATGAAAAGAGCATCAATGCCCCAAATCATAGAGGAGTGGCTATGTTAATGGTTAAAGATCTATGCAAGGAGCACTTAGCACTTTCATTTGGTGCTAGAATGGTGCAGAAATATGATTTTTATAGCGGAAGCCAGGTGGGGAGCGAAGAGGGTGCTGGTGCCAGAACACCTCCCAATAATTTTAATTATGGCCCGTTAGGTGGTTTTAGCACCTTCGATTTTAGTGCCGATTATCGTTGGAGTAAAAGAGTATCGTTAAATTTTAACATCACCAACCTATTCAATACCAAACAGATAGAATTTTTAGGAGCACCGTCTATAAGACGATTGGCCATGGCAAGCATAAAAATAACCGATTAAAAGAACATTAGATTAATTTATAAAGTAACTTTAAAAATATTTAGTTATGCCAATAAAACTGACCAATATGAAAAATTTAAAATTAGGTTTATCTATAATTATACTAATTTCTAGTTTTCTCATTGGATGCAAAAATGACAAAAGGATAGAATCTTTAACAAAAACTTCTGAATCAGAACTGACTGCCATTATAACAAAACAAGTTGACAGTCTTTATTCAGTTTATGAAAGGTTTGATTATGATTGGATTGAATTTTATGCTGATAGCTACACTGCTATTTATCCAGACTCCCCAATTCAACATTTGACTAAAGATTCCTTAAAAGCTCAATGGGAACGAATTTACTCCAAATATGATGTGAAACTCGTTTATCGTGGAAGACCAACCATAATACCTTCGGAAGATATGGCTATATCCTATAATAGTTTTAATGAAATATTCATTAATAAAGAAAACTCAGATACTATTAAAAATGTTGGAACATATATTGCAAATTGGAAAAAGCAATCAGATGATTCTTGGAAAATAGTATTTGAAACTTTACAAAATCATTAAAAACTGTATACAGAACGGGCTATAGTTCATTACTTCTGACTTTCCTCTAGAAAAGTCCTCGCGAATTTGCTTTCTTCGGTTTACGACGGAAAACCCTAGTTAATTTTAACGAAACCATCTAGCACATACAAAACAAAAAAGTCTGCAAAAATGCAGACTTTTTAAATTTTTGTGGGGAGAGCAGGATTCGAACCTGCGAAGATGAAATCAGCAGATTTACAGTCTGCCCTCGTTGGCCGCTTGAGTATCTCCCCAAAACCGAGCGCAAATATATCATAGTTTAGCAACTATGCAAAATAAAATGGCGCTATTTTACAATTCGTAACGCAATCTAAACGATGCAAATAGTGGCTGTATAAAATATTCGGTGGCACTTACCGAAATATTGCTGGAATTTGTATTGTTTTGCGACTTGGTATTGAACAAGTTAGTCGCTTTAATTTCGTACTCTAGCTTGGAATTTTTATCTTTTTTATAAGATAACGAAGCGTTCCAAAATTTATAATCATTAATGGTTCTTTCTTCATTACTATAGTTAGTATATGAAAAATCTGTTTTAAATGTAAATGATTTTAATATAAGCGCATCTACTTCTACCGATGGCGACTTTGTAAAAAACCTGTTATTGTTATTATCTTGAATACTGTGGCGGTAATTTATTTCAATATTAGGCGCTGTTTTAAAATTGGTTCTTAACTCCGCACCATAAGTTTGGGTAAAACTCTCGTTTACAGATGGTGTGTTTTGAAAAAATTGATTGAATTTTGAATAATTAAAATTTCCGTTAACCGAAGCTCTAATTTTTCCAAAAGTGCGCTGAAACCTTCCGTTAGCACTGGCGCTTTCATCTGCAAAAGGCGAATTGAATGGGGAACTAACAAATACCACACTATTGGCATCAGATGGTGTTAATATATTCCTAATGTTATCAATGCTTTTATTGTAGTTAAGACTTGCATATACGTTGGTATAGTTAAACATATTGAAACTAAAGTAAGACAGGTTTACGTTGTGCGACAAAGCATTTTCCAAAGCAGGATCACCAGAAAACAAGGAGCTATAACTGTTAAGCACCAAGCCTTGTGCAAATTTGGACACATCGGTAAATTGTGTTTGCATGCGGTAATTCAAGGTAATTTGCTCACTCTTTTTTAACTGCATCAACATATTAAAATCTGGCAGTAATCTGAAAAAATTATCGGTGCTTTTGGTATTGAACTGCGTATTATTGGTACTGTACGCATGTGCCGAAACACCCGGAGTAAAGGTAAAAATACCCGATTTCAACCTGTAATGTGCGGCTAGATAAACATCACTAAAATTGTATTTGATATCGTTTACATCCAACCCATCATTTATAGTTGGTGTTGGGTTGAATTGAGAATCATCATCTAAAAACTGAAAAATTTCAGAATTAAACTGCTGGGTACTTAAAATCGTTCCAATGGTAAAATTAATATCACTTTTATTATTAAGGATATTCCAATAATCAAGTTTCGCATCCATTTGATTGGATTTTACACGTTTATCTTGGGCTACATTATAATCTAATTGCGCACCATCTAAACCTAAAATAGCTGCTGTACTATCATAATTATCTTTGTCCTCCAAAATGGCATTGTAAAATGGGTCTTCATCCTGTAATAAATGCTGAATTTCTAAAGCAAAAATATTTGTGGCATCCAACGTGTAATAATAATTTAAATTTTGATTGATGCTGTAAGGGCTTGAATTTTCAAATTCATTAATAGTCCCTATTTGGGTTGAAAGCACATTTTGGTCTTGAGACTCTTTTGAAAGTCTTCCCAAAATATCATAATCTAATTGGTTATTGCTGTTGGGTTTGTATTTAGCCGATAATTTTACCATGCCCAAATCGCTACGTTGCTTGGTATTGTTTTCTCTGTTCTCGTTTCTTAAAGCATTATCAAAATACTGAACATCTCTAATTTCCTGTATATCTGTTCTGTTCCCTGAAAAAATGGCAAAACCACTTAAATCCAACGCTTTGTTGGGCGACCAGCTAAAATTAGCTGCTGCAAATTTGGTATTGATGTCTTTAGCTCTGTTATTTTGAGTAGTTAAAAACCCTAAACTATTGCTTCCTAAATTAATACTGGTACCACTGCTGCGGCTCGGGTTTCTAAAACCACCTGTAAAGTTGAAATAATCGCGACGCGAAAAAGCTATTTCACCTAAATTATTTAAATCGGTTATGGTGTTAATGCTGTATTTTGGACTGTAATAAAACAATTTTGGCTGTACCAAATACAACTCGTTTTGGTTTGAAGCCCCTCCACCTACAGTAACGTTACCAAACCAAAAGTTTGTTTTACCTTCTTTTAATTTGATATTAATAGCAACATTATCTTGATTGTTAGTTACGGCACTTAGCTGCCCTACTTCGGCATAGTTTTTTAGAACTTGAACCTTATCAACCGCATTAGATGGTATATTTTGAACTGCCAATTTAGTATCGCCATCAAAAAACTCTTTACCATCAACCATTATTTTTGAAACGGTTTTACCTTCAACTTGTACTTGTCCATCGTCATTAATTTCAACACCTGGTAAATTTTTAAGAACATCACCCAGTTTTCTTTCGGTACCTTTATTAAAGGAATCGGCATTGTAAATTAAAGTATCGCCCCTAACAATTACGGGCATTTCGTAAACAATGTTGACTTCATCTAAAGCATTATCATTTTGTAGTGTGAAATTTTTAACAACATCACTTTCTTTAGATTCAAATATGTCCTCACCTGCTTTCATACCTATGTAACTTACTTGAAGTTTATAGGAGGTGTTCTTTTTTAAACTGAGTTTATACCGCCCTTGATCGTTGGTAATACCATAAGCATCCAATGCTTTTGTTTCTTGGTTTATGGCAACAACATTGGCAAGTTCTAAAGGGTTGCCTATACTATCTTTTACAACGCCTTCTAATTTTATTTGGGCAAAAGCCGCCGAAACCGTTACTAAAAACAGCAACACAGATATTCTTAATTTCATTAATTATAAATGGGATTAATTTTGGAATTACCTTCTTCCGCCGCCTTGACCGCCTCTAAAATTCTGACGCATCTCTTCGGTTTTCTTCTTTACTATTTCCTCATATTCTTTTTTAGTAACCTCTTTCCCTTTTGAAGGCACTTTGATAACATCTTTTTCCTCTGGGTTTAATATAATTTTTGAACAAAGAATAGTGGTTCTATCGGCATTTAATTCTAAAATTAAACCTGGTAGCCCCCAATAATCATCAGGACCTTGGTTTACTGGAATTTGCATGGTGTACCACGCTACCACCTCAATTTCTTTGGTTTTAGGTGTTTCATCTTCTTCATTGCTTGAAGACCTTCTAAAACTTGGAACGCCACCCGATGCATCAACTGTTTTTATTACAGTTGCTTTAAAGCAGGTGTACTGACCAATTTGTTTCATTTCACCTTCCATTTTCCAATTCAATTTTGGCAATGAATCTTTAATTAGAAATTTTTTTCCAAAAAACTCCTGCTCTTGTAAAAGCAGTTGGTTTTTTACATTTTTATACTGCGGACCACCTGTAAAACTACTCATCATAGCTCCCCACCTACCGCCTCCACCTCCTGGAGCTTCTAATTTTTCTTCTTCTTTATAAAAAGATTCCGATTGATTAAAGGTTAAAACAAATGTTTTTTCGAGCATACTTTTCATTCGTTGCGCTATTTCCTTTTTTCTTTCTTCACTCATATCACCACCACCAAAATTACTCATATCGAGTGTAGTTTTAGATTCATAATAGGCCTTTCCCTGAAAGTCTTTTTGAGCGAATGACACCGCAGAAGCAAAAAACACTAAACAAATAACACTTATTTTAACAAAATGGAGTTTCATATAATACGGTCTTTTTAAAATTCGATTTAAAATTATAATTTTAAATCAATTAGACTTAAAAAACCGCAATTAGTTTAACAGGCGAATTGTTAAACTATTCTTAAATTATTTTATTAATTTTTGTATTTTTCGTGCCATTATGAAATACACTTTATATTTATTTATTTTTCTTTCACTTTCTGTTAGTTCTCAAGAATTTATTGAAACTTCTTTAATTGGTGAAACCAAACTGGACGCCGACACTTTTTTAAGCACAAATAATTTTGATACCACTTTTTATATTCTAGACAATGTTTTGTTTAAACATAGCAAAGAAACCAAGGGTATTGATATTGGCTACAGCAATTTTCAATTAGGAAACATATTTTCCGTAAACACCTTCAACCCTTTAAAAATCAATGTTTTTTACAAAAATTTTAATACTGTAATCGTTTTGGATAATCGGTTAGCCGAAATATTCAAAATAGATTTTAACGCGCTTCCCGATTATAAAAACGTATCGCATGTTGCAACGGGTTCGGACAATACCTTTTGGATCTTTAACGAAAACACTCAGCAATTAGAGTTATTTGATTATAAAACCAAAACAAAACGCGCCCAAACACTACCTATTAAAAGCACCGTATTAGATATAAAAAGCAATTATAATAACTGTTGGGTACTTACTGAAAAGCAGCTTTTTGTGTATGATTATTTTGGAAATCTTTTAAAAAAGATAAAAAACCATGGATACACATCTATTGAAATTGATAATGAAAACATCATTTTCAAAAAAGATAACACCTTGTTTTACATGAAAAAAGATTCAGAAACCATCGTTCCCATTAACTTACCTAATTTGTTAATAAATCAGTTTTATGTAACCAACGAAACCTTGTATATTTACAACAAGGAAAACCTACAGAAATACCAATTAAAAATCAACTAACATGCATATTGCTATTGCCGGAAATATTGGCGCAGGAAAAACCACCCTTACAAAATTACTAGCAAAACATTATAAGTGGGAAGCACAGCTTGAAGACGTTGTAGACAACCCTTATTTAGACGATTTTTACAACCAAATGGAACGTTGGAGTTTTAATTTGCAAGTGTACTTTTTAAACAGTAGGTTTCGCCAAGTTTTACAAATTCGAGAAAGTGGCAAAGACATCATTCAAGACCGAACCATTTATGAAGACGCTCATATTTTCGCGCCCAACTTGCATGCCATGGGATTGATGACCAATCGTGATTTTGAAAACTACAAATCGCTTTTTGAATTAATGGAATCGTTGGTAAAAGGACCAGATGTATTGATTTATTTACGAAGTACCATACCTAATTTGGTGTCTCAAATCCATAAACGCGGACGTGAATACGAAAACTCTATTAGTATCGATTATTTAAGCAGATTGAATGAACGCTACGAAGCTTGGATTCACGGGTACAACAAAGGCAAACTTTTAATTATTGATGTTGACAAGCTTAATTTTGTAGACAAACCAGAAGATTTAGGCCATGTAATCAATACCATTGATGCAGAAATCAATGGGTTGTTTTAGAAGTTTTTAGAATAAACTTGATATTTATATTACATGCTGAATTTTAAAACTTTAATAGCACTATCTGCTTATATTTTATTTTCAATTAATAGTTTTTCCCAAGAAGACACAACGGTAACAAAAAATAGAGTTTGGAAGCAACTTGTCTATGACGGAAAATTCACCTTACATAGCATCGGTAATGGATTCACACAACCTCTACGATGGCAAAAAAATGATTTTATCACTGCAGGTGGCATAGTTGCTGGCACTGGAATTCTTTATCTCGCAGATAATGACGCACGGACTTTTTTCCAAAATCATCAAAACGAAGTGCCACAGGTTTTAAAAGAGTTTGGTTGGTACTTTGGAAGTCCACAAAACTTCTTCATGATTTCCGCTGGGGTTTATGGTTTCGGACTTATAACCGATAACGAAAAAGTACGCCATACAGGTGTATTAATAATTGCATCGGCAGCGACATCGGGTATTATTCAATCCATTTCTAAAACCGCTGTTGGACGCGCCCGACCAAAGACTGGTAACCGAGACGAATTTAAACCTTTTGAAGGCACACCTGGATATCATTCATTCCCATCAGGTCATGCTATTTTATCATTTTCGATGGCACATGCTATTTCTAAGCAGTTTGATGATTTTTGGGCAAAAGCTGGTATTTACACGGTTGGATCTATTGCTCCTATTTCAAGATTATGGGCAGACGCCCATTGGCTGAGTGATGTAGGACTTGGCATAGCTATAAGTATTGTGGTAGTCGATGGTGTGGATAATTTTATGAAGAAGAAAAACGCCTACAACTATTCAAAACCAAAACATATAAGCTGGCAATTGAAAGCTGGCTATGGTACTTTAGGCTTTGTCGGCACATTCTAAACAAAAAAGAAACCACGCAATTAGTTAGCGTGGTTTCTTTTTTTAGAATTAAAAGCTATAAACTTAATTTATAACGTCTTCTTCAATTTCCTTGTTATTTAAAGCTGCAATACTTGCTTTTACTTCATCTTCATTTCCTTTAAAGGTCTCATAACTTGTTGTCTTTTCTCCATTATTAGTAATTACAGTTGTAACGATTGCTTTTACTGTACCATCTTCGTTGCTATGCATATCAACTTTCATTTCTTTGGTAATTTCAACTTTTTCAGGTGTATTACCAGAAACATAAGCTGTAACAACCTCTGCGTCTAATGCAATACTAGGTGCAATTACTAACGCAACCACCGACATTAGTTTCAATAAAATATTTAATGATGGGCCTGAAGTATCTTTAAATGGATCACCTACCGTATCTCCAACAACAGCTGCTTTATGGGCATCGGTTCCTTTTCGACCATCAGCTTCAATCATTTTTTTAGCATTATCCCAAGCACCACCAGCATTTGATTGGAATATAGCCATAAGCACACCACAAGTTGTAACACCGGCTAATAAACCTCCTAACATTTCAGCATGACCAATGAAACCAACAGCTACAGGAACAGCAATTGCCAGTAATCCTGGTAATACCATTTCTCTAATAGATGCTTTTGTTGAAATATCAACACATTTGCTATATTCTGCATACCCATCAGCCGCATCAAAAATAGCTCTATCTTCTTTTGAAGCCTTACTCATATCAGAATCGTATTTACGCATCACCGCTAAAGCTGCTTTTAACTGAGGAATATCTCTAAATTGACGACGCACTTCTTCTATCATAGCCATAGCTGCTCTACCCACAGCATTCATAGATAAGGCTGAGAATACAAAAGGCAACATACCCCCAACTAATAAGCCAGCCATAACTGTTGGTTTTGATACATCAATAGACGTTACATTTGCTACTTTCATAAATGCTGAAAATAATGCCAACGCTGTTAAAGCTGCCGAAGCAATAGCGAACCCTTTACCAATGGCCGCTGTAGTGTTACCTACTGCATCTAATTTATCGGTACGTTCGCGAACCTCTTTAGGTAATTCTGCCATTTCAGCAATACCACCAGCATTATCAGAAATTGGACCATAAGCATCAACAGCCAATTGAATCCCTGTATTTGCAAGCATTCCCACCGCAGCGATTGCAATACCATAAAGGCCTGCGAAATGATGAGAAACCAAAATAGCGGCAGCTATGAATAATATTGGGTACATAGTAGACATCATGCCAACGCCTAAACCTGCAATAATGTTTGTTGCAGCACCCGTTTCAGATTGTTTTACAATTCCATTAACTGGTTTTGTACCAGTACCTGTATAATATTCTGTTATTTTACCAACTGCCAAACCAGCAAGTAACCCTGCTAGTGTCGCTAAAAAAACACCTAATGACGTGTATTCAACACCACTATAAACCCATGTTTCTGGAATTAATGAATCAATAATAAAATAAGAAGCCACTACCATTAAACCTGCAGAACCAAACTCTCCAATATTTAAAGCCGATTGCGGGTTACCTCCATCTTTTACTTTTACAAAGAAAGTTCCAACAATAGACATCACTATACCAACAGCAGCCAATACTAAAGGCAAATATACAGCTCCTAAACCAGCAAAATCTGGTGTAATAATAAAAGCTCCTAAAACCATGGTTCCTATAATGGAACCTACATAAGATTCAAATAAATCAGCACCCATACCAGCAACATCCCCTACATTATCACCAACATTATCAGCAATAGTTGCAGGATTTAAGGGGTGATCTTCAGGAATTCCTGCTTCAACTTTCCCAACTAAATCGGCTCCAACATCTGCAGCTTTAGTATAAATACCTCCTCCAACACGAGCAAATAATGCTATAGAAGATGCCCCTAAAGAAAATCCTGAAAGCACATTCAAAACCAAACCTAAATTATCAGGTTCTGGCCACATCCCTTGGTATAAAGCAAAAAGTCCACTTAAGCCTAAAACTCCAAGTCCAACAACACCTAATCCCATAACTGCGCCTCCTGCAAACGCTACTTCCAATGCTTTTCCTAAAGAAGTTCTTGCTGCTTGCGTTGTTCTTACATTGGCTTTTGTTGCTACTTTCATACCTATAAATCCTGCCAGAGCAGAACAAATAGCACCAACAATAAACGATACCGCAACCATACCGTTAGAACCAGTTTCATTCGCTCCTTTAAAATATAATAAGACGGCAACTGCTATAACAAATACCGATAAGATTTTATACTCTGCTTTTAGAAAAGACATGGCACCATCAGCAATGTTTTTTGCAATTTTTATCATGCGTTCATTTCCTTGGTCTTGTTTAGTTACCCAAGCACTTTTTACAAACACAAAAGCCAATGCTAAAACCCCAAAAAGCGGTAAAAATTTCACTATTAATTCCATATAAATTTAGTTAGTTATTGATTAAATATTTTTTTTAACGGAGCTAAAAATAGGAAAATATAAGTGATAAAAAAAACCACCTTAAATTAAAGATGGCTCATTTTTTTTTCGATTTATTATTAATCTAATAATTTAGATGGTAAATGTTCTTTTTTTCTTGTGATCGCTTTCATCATAACGCTTTACACATTCGTGGTAAATCCTAATAGCTTCTTTAGCATCTCCCCAACCACCAACATCAACTTTCTTTTCTTCTAAATCTTTATAAACTTGGAAAAAGTGTTCAATTTCTTTAAGACGATGCGGATTTAACTCTGAAATATCTTCTCTATTACTCCATACAGGATCTGAAACGGGTACACAAATAATTTTTTCATCTGGACCTTTTTCATCAGTCATATAAAAAACTCCAATCGGTTTTACCTCCATTACAACCATTGGAAAGGTTGGCTCTATCCCTAAAACAAGTACATCTAATGGATCTTTATCTAAGGCTAAAGTTTCAGGAATAAAACCATAATCACCTGGATACATCATAGATGAGAATAAAGTTCGATCAAAACGGATTTTATGTAATGCGAAATCATATTCGTATTTATTTCTACTGCCTTTGGGTATTTCTATCAATACATCAAAAGTTAATGGGGTATTCTCACTCATATTTTTATTTCTTATTATACGCGCAAAGATACTGAACACCTATGCGTTAAGCAACAAAAAACAATGTTGTTTTTATGTTAATAATTCTTCTGATAAAACAAATATTTTTCAGCATTATTTATGAATGCGAAACCTAGTTTTAAATTAGTAAATCCTCATAAGGTCGATTACTTGTGAGGATTTACTTTTATAACTACCTCATTAACCAACCTTTAATTCCAACCACCACCTAAAGCTCGATACATATTAACCACGGCATTCATTTGTGCTTTTTTGGTTTCAACAAGTTCAAATTTAGATTCTAAAGCATCGCGTTGTGTTAGCAAAACTTCCATATAATCTGCTCTTGCCGATTTAAAAAGCGTGTTAGAAATATCAATAGAACGGGTAAGTGCATCAACCTTAAGCGATTTCAAATTATAGCTTTTCTCAAGATTGCTAATATTTGAGAGTTGATTAGCGACCTCTAGATAAGCGTTCAACACGGTGCGTTCATAATTATAAACTGCTTGTAATTGTTTCGCATTTGCATTAAAATACAATGCTTTTATTTCATTTCTATTGATTAATGGCCCTGCAATATCACCAACAACCGAGTAAAATAAAGATTCAGGTGTTTTTGTTAGATTCGACAAATTAAAAGCCTCTAAACCAATTCCTGCCGAAATGCCTAAAGATGGAAAAAAGCTAGCTTTTGCAACTTTTACGTCCAACTTGGAAGCTTCCAATTCCATTTCCGCCTGCCTAACATCGGGTCGGTTTTCCAATAATTGCGATGGAACACCTACCGATAAACTTTCTGGAACTAAATTGTAAAAAGACGCTGAGCTTCTTAAAATGGGCTGCGGAAATCTTCCTACTAAAAAATTAATTTTATTTTCGGTTTCCGTGATTTGCTGTTTAATATAGTATTGCAGACTTTGTGTATGCAACACCTCAGCCTCAAAACGTTGTACTGCCAACTCGGTTACACGTGCTGCTTGCTTTTGAAGATTCACTATTTTTAAAGCATTACTTTGAATATCTATATTTTCTTCTACAATAGACAATTGATTATCGAGCGTTAGCAATTCGTAATATGAATTTGCTATTTCAGCAATTAAGTTTGTAACCAAAAAATTTCGACCTTCAACAGAAGCTATATAACGCTGATACGTTGCTTTTTTAGCATTACGCAGTTTTTTCCAAACATCCAATTCCCATCTTGCTTGAAGTCCTAAATTGTAGTTAGGCAAAGGCTCAGGAAATTCTCTTCCTGGTTCAATTTCCGTATTGGCATCATTGGCTCCTTGACTTGTATATCTACCAACTTTTTCGGTTTCAGCACCAGCTTGAAAATCTACAAAAGGCAAATACTCGCCCTTTTTAGCCTTGACTTCATTTCTGGCAATTTCCACTTCCTGAAGCGTGATTTTCAATTCTTGATTATTCTTTAATGCCGTTTCTATCAATTCGTTTAAATACGGATCGGTAAAATAATCTTTCCATTTTACAGATGCTGTATTTGTAGTATCTGTAGACTGCGTTTCAAATTGATTGGGAACCGCCTTGTTTTCTTGAACCACTTGAATAGTCGGTACACAAGAGTAAAGTATGGCTATGATAATGATACCAACCAACCATAACTTTTTGTTAGGCAGTACAATGTTCTTTATATTATTCATTTTCAGTTCTTTTTAATAGTTTTTTAAGAAGCTTATTAATTTTCTTCAATTTACTTTCACTTTCGCTCATACGCATCAACTCTTCGGACATTGGTTCGTTATGTTCATTTTTAATTAAATCGCGTCCATCAGAAATGGTTGCAAAAAAGTAGTATAAACCAGGAATGATGATAACACCTGCAAGCGTACCAATAAGCATCCCTCCTAATGCAGAACCTCCAATAGTTCTGTTACCAATAGCACCTGCACCAGTAGCCAACACCAACGGAATTAAACCTGCTATAAAAGCAAAGGACGTCATTAAAATGGGGCGGAATCTCATTTTAGCACCTTCAATAGATGCTTCAAGTATGGTAGCGCCTTCACGGTGTTTCTGGACTGCAAACTCTACAATCAACACCGCATTTTTACCTAAAAGTCCCACCAACATAATCATACCAATTTGGGCATACACATCGTTTGCAAGTCCCATAAACTGCAGTAATATGAACGACCCAAAAATACCCACAGGCAACGATAATATTACCGCTAATGGTAGCATGAAACTTTCGTATTGTGCCGCAAGTACCAAGTACACAAAAATTAATACCACAATAAAAATGTATAACGATTCATTCCCTCTAGAGGCTTCATCATACGACAAACCTTCCCAAGCAATATCATAACCTAAGGGTAAATTTTCTTTAGCTACTTCTTTTATCGCATTGATAGCATCGCCACTGGTATAACCCGAAGCCGGCAACCCACAAATAGCAGCAGAATTATACAAATTGTAACGTGTAATTTCGTTAGGACCCAATCGTTTTTCAACTTTCATAAATGCGGAATAAGGCACCATTTCACCTGCTTCATTTTTAACAAAAAGCTTTTCTAAATCGGATGGAAGTCTGCGATATTCCGGTGCTGCTTGGGTATATACTTTGAAGAATCTATCGAACTTAATGAACCCTTGTTCGTAGGTACTACCAATAAGAATGTTTAAGTTTTCCATAGCGTTTCCAATAGAAACACCTTTTTGCATTGCTGCTTTATTATTTATAATCAACTCATACTGTGGATAGTTTGCAGCATAAAATGTAAACACCCCTGTTAACTCTTTGCGCTTTTTTAAAGCATCCAAGAAATGGTTGTTTATTTTCTCAAACTCATGATAATCGGTTGAATTGGTTTTATCTAGCAAACGCATGGAGAATCCTCCCGAAGACCCAAAACCTGGAACCGCTGGTGGCTCGAAATACTCTATAACAGCGCCCAAATTTTTACTTTCTTCTTCCAGTTCTTCCATGATTTCATGCACAGAATGCTCACGTTCAGACCATGGTTTCAGGTTGATAAGACAGGTGCCTGCATTGGAACCACGACCTTCGGTCATGATTTCATAACCCGCTAATGAGGATACAGACTCTACACCTTCAATTTCTTCACATAGCTTTTGAAGTTTACGCGCCACATCGTTGGTGCGTTCTAAAGTAGAACCTGGAGGTGTTTGAATGATGGCGTAAACCATTCCTTGATCTTCACCCGGAATAAAACCTGCCGGCAACACTTGGTTTGAAAAGAATATACCAATACAGAACGCTATTAATATCCCGAAAGTGATCACTCTTCGGTTTACAATCAATTTCAAAAAGTCAACATAACGCCCTGTAAGTTTATCAAACTTGCGATTAAACCAATCTATAAATTTATCAATTGGGGTTTTCCTTTTTGGTTGCCCATGATTATTTTTTAGTAGAATTGCACATAAAACAGGTGTTAACGTAAGTGCTACAACTGCCGAAATTATAATAGAACCTGCCATGGTGATTGAAAACTGTCTGTAAAAAACACCAACTGGCCCCGTCATGAACGAAATAGGAATGAATACAGATACCATAACCAAAGTAATAGCAACAATAGCACCACCCATTTCTGTTAAAACTGCTTGTGATGCTTTGTAGGGTGATAGGTTGTCTTCGGACATTTTTACGTGTACCCCTTCTACAATTACAATGGCATTATCAACCACAATACCAATAGCTAATACTAATGCAAATAAAGTAATTAAGTTTACCGAAAGTCCGAATATTTGCATAATGAAGAACGACCCAATTAACGATACAGGCACCGCAATAATTGGTATAAGCGTAGAACGCCAATCGCCCAAAAATATAAATACCACAATGGCAACAAGTATAAAAGCGTCTCTTAACGTATGAAGCACCTGCTCAATGGACGCATTTAAAAAGTTTGATACGTCGTAACCAATTTTATAGTCAACATTTGGTGGTAATTCGGCTTTTAATTCTTCCAACTTCGCCTTTACTTCATTGATAACATCACTACCATTACTACCAAAGGTTTGTTTCAAAACGATGGATGCAGAAGGATGCCCATCTAAATTGGAATAAATATCGAAAAACTCACTTCCTAATTCTACATCGGCAACATCTTTCAGCCTTAAAGTTTCGCCTTCTTCATTGGCTCTAATAATGATTTCTTTGTATTCATCTGGTTCATTATACCGGCCTTTATAAACCAAAACATACTCCAGTGACTGCGATTTTTTACCAGAACTTTGCCCCAATCTACCAGGTCGAGCAATAACACTTTGTTCGTCCATAGCTTTTAGCACTTCTTCAGCCGACACATTATAAGCACGCATTCTATCTGGCTTTAACCAAACACGCATGGCGTACTTACGGCTTCCTAAAATTTGTGCACTGGCAATACCTTTAATACGCTGTATTTCGGGTACTATTTTGGTGTATGCGTAGTTGTATAAGAATTTTTCATCGTCATTTTTCGCCTTGCTGTACAAGTTTACATACATAAGCATACTTGGTTGCACGGGCGTAATTACAACACCTTCACGCTGCACTAATTCTGGAAGGTTTGGCATTACTTGGTCTACACGCGTTTTCACCCTAACCACCGCTTGGTTGGGGTCTGTACCAGGTTCAAAAATGATACGTAAGGTTCCTTCACCCGCACTTGTAGCATCGGAAGCGATGTAACGCATGCCTTCCACACCATTAATGGCGGTTTCCAAAGGAATAAGCGTTGATTTCACCAATACATCAGCACTTGCGCCTGGATAGGCTATAAATATATTTACCGTGGTTGGTGATATTTCAGGAAATTGAGAAATGGGTAATTGCTTTAAGGCTAGCAAACCCGTAAAAACAATGATTACCGATACAACGATAGCCAATACCGGTCTATGTATAAATTTACTAAACATTTTTTTAAGATTAAGGGGTTTTTGATTACTCTGCGTACATATCTAGATGTTGCAATACCGATTCTGGCTTTTCAAACTTGGTTTGGATTCTTTCTCCGTTTTTAACCATTCGGATGCCTTCCAATAACACTTTATCGGTTACGGATAACCCCTTTTCTATAATGAATAAATTAGGCAATTCGCCTTTAATGGTAATTTCGCGTTGTTTAACAACGTTATCATTACCTATTACAAAAACGTATTTTTTATCTAAAATTTCGAAAGTGGCTTTTTGAGGAATGATAATAGCTTCTTTATAAGGTACTTTCATAAGAATGCTCCCTGTTTCACCATGTCTTAAAATACCTTCTGAATTTGGGAAGGTGGCTCTAAAAGCAATATTTCCGGTTTCATTATTAAATTCACCTTCAATGGTTTCTACAATACCATCATGAAGAAATGGTTGGTTATTCGCCATTAACAGACTCACATTTTTGGAATCCTCTTTATTTTTACTGATGATATAATCTAAATATTCCGATTCGGGCACGTTAAAATACACCCACATTTTACTGTTATCAGACAATGTTGTAAGCAGTTCGCCCTCATCAAGCAAGCTCCCTTCGCGCGCTTCCAAATGATCCATAATCCCATCAAAAGGCGCTCTAATATCTGTAAAGCCTAAGTGCGTTTGTGCTAGAGCTACTTCAGCCCTGGCTTTTTCTAAGTTGGCTTGTGCCATACTTAATTCGTTTTTGGAAACCACATTACTATCGGATAATAGTTTTGTGTTTTGGTATTCTATGTTTGCAGCTTGTTCTTCTGCTTTGGCCTTTTGTAATTCAGCTTGATAAATATTAGGCATAATGTAGAACATTTTTTGGCCTTTTTTAACAAACTGCCCTTCATCTACAAAAATTTCTTTTAGGTAGCCTTTTTCTAAAGCTCTAACTTCTATATGCCTAATCGCATGTATTTGGCACACATAATCTTTAGTAATGGTGGTATCAAGTTTTATGGGATTGGTTATTAAAAAAGCGACGTCTTTTTCTTTTTTTTCTTTTTTTGATTCGCAACTTGTATATATAAACAAGGCACAAAGCCCCGTTATTAAAAGCATTTTACTTTTCATGATAATGATAAATTTTATTTGTTTTTAGGTAAAGAAACAGGTTAAGCATCCCTTTTTGGCTAAAAGGATGGCATGTAACACGAGTAGTTTAAGAACTACACAAATAAAATTCTAAATTCGGAATACTTGGTATGTGATATACCGCTTGTTGGGAATGTAAAAATTAAAAGACCCTGTAATCGACCTGTCTTTTTTATAAATATGAAATGGCTGCAGTAAAGCAATTGAAAAAGGAATTGCAGCTGTATTTGGTATCGTTTTTTTAGAATGAAAATTTAAGCTTTCTTCAATCTCAACTTCCGTTATTTTAATTTCTAATAGGCGTTCAATTGATGCTGTATAAATTTCTAAATCCTGTTGAACTGTATCGGTATTACTTTCTAGTACCTGTACATGATTTTTTAGATAAGAAAATTTGGAAACATGACTTATGGAAATAGTGCGCGCAGAAACTAGCCCACTACAGCATAGGAATATTAAAAAAAGAAAATGTTTATATAATACCTTCTTCATAAAGGCGGTAAAATTATATTACTTGACTATTTCAACAAACCAATTCGCCATAAAAATTTGTTAAACAGTTATTTTTTGTTGTTAATTCATTTTTTACAGTTTAAAAAATCAATTTAAGCAATCTAACTTCTTTTATTTAACTAAAAATGAAAGCCAAACGAGCCTGTTATACCAAACTTACGTGCATTAGGGTTTTGAACTTCATCTAAATAATTGCCTCTAAAATTGAAGTCTATTCTAAATACTTTAAAAATGTTGCCTACACCAAAGCTATATTCGTAATACATTTTTTCGCTTGGTGCTATTAAAGGAATGCTATTAGGGTTTTCGGTAGTGTTCAGTGCAATATTTCCTTCTGAAATCTCTCCCCAAACACCTCGTATGCCTACAATTTCACGAAGGTTTAATTTTCTTAAGAATGGAATTCTAGAGAAAAAACGCCCGTTAAAATTATGCTCCAATTGCAATGAGGTATAAGTATCGGAAACAAATTCATAAAAATCTAACTGAGAAAATGTATTATAAATTGAGAAGTACGATTGGTTACCTGGAATAGCACTTAACAGCCCAAGAGGTACTTCGCCAAATGTTTTGCCTGCTTCAACAGTGGTTGTTAAACGCCCAAAGCCCCCCACATGCAAAGGTTGTATATATGAAAACTGAACTTTTGTATAATCAAAATCACTACTAAAAATCGATTTATCACCTCGACTTACTTGAGCAAAAACACTTGCGTAATCATCATTCGCATTTAATCGTTCTACACCAAAACCTGTCATTTTTCGCTTTGGAAAATACGATACTGAAAAAGTAGATTCGTATTGTTTGATTTCAGACTCCACCCCTGTTGGCGTATTATAATCTAAACTAAAAGTTGGCGACGCCGATTCTAATGTTCTGTAATTGGCTCCCAACCTGAAAACCAGATTTCGCAAAGGCTCCATTTCAAACGCTAAACTGGTTAAATTTATAGACGTTAATTTATCGTTAGCTCCCGTTCCCACTACTGCTGACGAAGCTAAACTTCTACCTAAAACATCGGTACTTGTAGTTAAACTTGCACCTGTTTGTTCTACATCGCGCCTATTGCCTCCAGAAATAATCAATCGGTTTTTTTTATCAATCAACCATTTTCCTGAGATACCGTATTTGAATTTATCGTCTCTAAATCCATAAGCCAAAAATCCTTCTAAACGCCACAGGTCATTTTTTCCAAAGTAAGTACGTCCGCCTGCACGCAATCGCATGCCTTCTACTTCATTAAACCCAAAAGTTGAAAAAATAGGACCATAATCAAGTGGCAATTCATTAAACTCAATATATCCCGATGCTAAAATGCTTCCTAAATTGTAAAGCCTTTTGAATTTTTTTACGGTTTTTAAGGTGTCTAACATTTTGTAAACGCCTTTTTCATCTTTATTTAAATCTTCCAAACGGTTTTCAGACCAAAAATTATCGTCTCGGTCATACACATCTTTATCGTAATTATAAACTTCCGTTTCGTAAAACTTTTTGTCCTTTTCAATATCAAACTTATAATTATCGTATAGCGTGGTTCGTTTTCCGTAAACGCCTCTAGATTTTTCTTTTTTATTGAAAGCAAAATCACTCATCATATAATCGCGCTTCACAAGAAAAATAGAATCGTTTAAAACCTCAAATTCCTGCTCAATATAAATTTCTTTTACCCAGTTGATATTGGCACTTTTAGATGCTTGAAGTTTTATTTCTTTAATAGCATAAGTGGTATCTGCCACCCAAAAATCTCCTTTAAAAGTCAGTTCATTTTTACGTCTTGGGTAATAAATAATATTGTAGCACCACTTATTATCTAAATATGCACTGTCTTTTAAAACATAATTATAGGTGTTTATGCCTGTTCTTGACAGCGGGCTCACAAAACTTTTATCAAAAAACCTTAGGTAATTATCGTAAACATCATAATCGGAATATAAATCGTCAACGAAATCTATAATGATTTGATTATCACTAAATCCGGAATTTTTATTTCCTTTTAACACCTCTTTTTCTTTATTAATTAGGTTATCTCCATAAACTGTTGAAACAGCTTCATTAATAAATATAGGTAAGTAGGTTTTTCCGGTAACCTTTGATGTATCAACTTCATTAAAAACAAATTCCATACCTCTAAACAATTTGCTTTTTATAAGCGCACTATCGATGGTATTAATGTCGAATTCTACTTTTTCGTACTTATTGTATTCGAATTGTTTAAAGTGCTTTAGTCCATTTTTTCGCTTATGTTCCCATATTTTTCGAAGTAAATCAATAGCAGGATTGTCCTTTTTTGATTGTTTCCCTGCGACAATAAACACCTGACCTAACTCTGATGCCGCTTCTTTAAGTATGAATTTTAATTCGTAATTCACCTTTTTAGTTAAAGGAACTTCTAAAGTTTCATAACCTAAAAATGAAATTGTTAGGACATTCCATGTTTGGCTAGATTCCATATAAAATTTACCGTTTTCGTCGGTAATAGTACCTTGTGTTGAGCCTTTAAACAATACGTTGGCAAATGAAATGGGTTGATTGTATTCATCAAACACATAACCACTCACTTTAGTTTGTGCGAACGTGGAAATGATGCCGAAGAAGAAAAATGTAAGTAGTAGCTTTGGGTTCATAATACAAAAAAACTTCATTAACAATCATGCTAATGAAGTTTATATAACGTAAAAAATGTTTATTTATTTATACAATACTTTCTTAACAGCCTTAACAACCTCATCGCTGTTTGGCAGCCATTCTTCAAGTAAAACTGGCGAATAAGGTGCAGGTGTATCTGCAGTATTGATTCTTACAATTGGTGCATCTAAATAATCAAATGCTTCAGCTTGAACGAAATAAGTGATCTCCGTAGATACATTTCCAAATGGCCATGCCTCTTCTAAAATTACCAATCTATTCGTTTTCTTTACCGATTTTAAAACCGCTTCTTTATCTAAAGGACGTACGGTACGTAAATCGATAATTTCACATGAAATACCTTCTTTTTCCAATTCATCGGCCGCTTTGTAAGCTTCTTTGATGATTTTCCCAAAAGAAACAATAGTAACATCGGTTCCTTCACGCTTAATATCGGCAACACCTAAAGGTAAAATATATTCGCCTTCTGGCACTTCGCCTTTATCACCATACATTTGCTCGCTTTCCATAAAAATAACTGGATCGTCATCACGAATAGCCGCTTTTAACAACCCTTTCGCATCGTATGGATTTGACGGCACTACCACTTTTAAACCTGGTGTATTTGCAAACCAGCTTTCAAAAGCTTGTGAGTGTGTAGCTCCTAATTGTCCTGCAGAGGCTGTGGGGCCACGGAAAACAATCGGACATTTAAACTGCCCACCAGACATTTGTCTGATTTTGGCAGCATTATTAATAATTTGGTCAATACCAACAAGAGAAAAGTTGAAGGTCATGTACTCTACTATTGGTCTATTTCCTGTCATGGTAGATCCTACAGCTATACCGGCAAAACCAAGTTCAGCAATTGGTGTATCAATAACACGTTTTGGACCAAATTCATCTAACATACCTTTTGATGCTTTATACGCACCATTATATTCAGCTACCTCTTCCCCCATCAAGTAAATGCTTTCATCTCTGCGCATTTCTTCACTCATAGCTTCGCAAATAGCTTCTCTAAATTGAATTGTCTTCATTAAATATATTTTAATTCGAGTTGCAAAAATAACAATAAATGACTTACCTTTTTAAAAGAATTATTTAAAATTTATTATGCATGCATAATAAATATTCAAAATAAAATAATTAACTTCGTAACCTCAATAAATTTATCCTTATTTAATACATCATAATTATGAAAATATTAGTGTGCATTAGTCATGTTCCAGACACCACATCTAAAATTAATTTTACAGAAGGCAATACAAGATTCGATACCAATGGCGTACAATTTGTAATTAATCCAAATGACGAATTTGGCTTAACACGTGCCATGTGGTTTAAAGAAAAACAAGGTGCCAATGTTACAGTTGTAAATATTGGAGGCGCAGAAACCGAACCTACTTTACGCAAAGCTTTGGCTATTGGTGCTGACGCTGCCATACGAGTAAATACGGTAGCTACCGATGGTTTTTCGGTTGCAAAACAATTAGCACACGTTGTTAAAGATGGTGGTTACGATTTGGTAATTGCAGGTCGTGAATCTATCGATTATAACGGCGGCATGGTTCCTGGCATGATTGCCGGCTTAATTAACGCAAATTTCGTAAACAACTGCATCAATTTAGAAGTTGACGGAAACAATGTAAAAGCTGTAAGAGAAATTGATGGTGGAAAGGAAACCTTGTCAACGTCTTTACCACTTGTAATTGGCGGACAAAAAGGTTTGGTAGAAGAAAGCGATTTACGTATTCCAAACATGCGCGGAATCATGATGGCGCGCCAAAAACCACTAACCGTTTTAGATCCTATTGACGCAAATAACGAAACATCGTCTATTAAGTTTGAAAAACCAACTCCAAAAGGCGCCGTAAAATTAGTGTCACCAGACAATTTAGATGAGTTGGTAAACTTACTTCACAACGAAGCAAAGGTTATTTAATTTGTCATTCCTGCGGAAGCAGGAATCCACGTTGAATAAAAAAGTAATAATGAGATCCTGAAACAAGTTCAGGATGACAAAAGAAAAAATTATGTCAGTTTTAGTATATACAGAATCAGAACAAGGAAAATTTAAAAAAATAGCTTTTGAAGTGGCTTCATATGCCAAAGCTGTTGCCAACCAATTGGGTACTACTGTTACAGCCATTACAATAAACGCTAACGATGTTTCTGAATTAGGAAACTATGGCGTTGATAAAGTTTTAAAAGTTTCAAACCCACAATTAGACGCTTTTAATGCTAAAGGTTATTCAGAAGCCATTCAACAAGCCGCAGAAAAAGAAGGCACAAAAGTAGTCGTTTTAAGTTCTAGCGCTAACAGTAAATATGTAGCGCCACTTTTAGCGGTAGGTTTAAATGCGGGTTACGCTTCCAATGTTATAGAAGCACCTTCAAGCACATCACCTTTTACTGTAAAACGCCCTGCTTTTACCAATAAAGCATTTGAAACATTAACCATAAACACAGATATTAAAATTGTGGGTGTTTCAAATAACTCGTTTGGATTGGTTGAAAAAAGTGGTAGCGCTTCCGTGGAAGATTTTTCGCCTACAATTTCAGATTTGGGCATTAAAGTAGAATCGGTTGACAAAGCTTCCAACAAAGTAAGTATTGCCGATGCCGAAATAGTAGTATCTGGAGGTCGCGGATTAAAAGGTCCAGAAAACTGGGGGATGATTGAAGAATTAGCCTCTGTTTTGGGTGCTGCAACAGCATGTTCTAAACCAGTTTCAGACTTAGGTTGGAGACCTCATGGTGAACACGTGGGGCAAACAGGAAAACCCGTAGCTTCTAATTTATATATTGCCATTGGTATTTCAGGTGCTATTCAACACTTAGCGGGTATTAATGCTTCCAAAGTAAAAGTTGTAATTAACACCGACCCTGAAGCACCTTTCTTTAAAGCTGCCGATTATGGTGTTGTTGGTGATGCTTTTACGGTAGTACCAGAACTTATTGAAAAATTAAAAGCCTTTAAAGCGCAGCAATAAATTATTTTTTTATAACTTGTATTGTTTTAAGAACTGCTTAAATTAGCATTATATTTTTAAATCTGCCTTTGCAGTTGGTAAAGTCCTAATTTAAACAGTTCTTTGCGTTTTTATAAATTTATGAGTTTAGTTAGATTAAATATTAAAGGAATATCCTATAGCCAAACCCAAAACGGCGCTTACGCATTGATTTTAAACGAAGTAGATGGCGACCGAAAATTACCTATAGTTATTGGCGCTTTTGAAGCTCAATCCATTGCTATTGCTTTAGAAAAAGAAATCCGACCTCCTAGACCTTTAACACACGATTTATTTAAAAATTTTGCCGATCGATTTGATATTGTTGTAAAACAAGTCATTATTCACAAATTGGTTGATGGTGTTTTTTATTCTAGCTTAATTTGCGAACGCGATAAAATTGAAGAAATTATAGATGCCAGAACCAGTGATGCTATTGCATTGGCGTTACGTTTTGATGCACCTATTTTTACTTATAAAAACATTCTTGACAAAGCTGGTATTTATTTAAAAGTAAACCCTAAAAAAGAGGATGAAGACGATGATGCCCAAGACAGCGTTTTAATGGACGAGTTGATTGCTAATGAACTAGAACCAAATGCACCCCGCGAAAGCTATAAAGGAAAAACATTACAAGAATTACATAAATTATTAGACGAAGCTGTTGCCAATGAAGATTATGAAAAGGCCGCACATATTCGAGATGAAATTTCAAAAAGAGAATAACTTATTTTATCACTCCGCTTTTTATGAAAAAATTATTTTTGTCTATTGCTTTAATCTTAGTAGTATTTACATCACCAATCACAGCACAAGACAAAGATAAAGATAAAATAACCGTTCAAGATACTGCTTCAAATGAGGTTACAAATACACCTTCTTTAGAAAACAACATTGTTGACACCGCCTCTAAAATCAACATATCTGAACAAGAAGAAGAAACAGCCACTTTAGAATCTAAACCTATTATCCCAAGTCAAGGTTTTTCAATAAGCAGCCTGTGGCGAGGAGCTTTAGGTATGGTTTCTTTAATTTTTATAGCTTTTTTATTTAGCAGCAACCGAAAAGCCATTAATTGGAAAATTGTTGCTATTGGTTTAGCGTTTCAAATACTGATTGCAATAGGAGTTTTAAAAATAGCATTCATTAAATTATTTTTTGATTATTTGGGAAAGACTTTCAATAAAGTTTTAACATTTACAGAAGCAGGTACAAACTTTTTGTTCAGTTCATTTGTTTCAGGGACAATTGAAAGCCCAATGGTAAATTTTGCTGTTTCTATTTTACCAACAATTATTTTCTTTTCAGCTCTTACGTCAGTTTTATTTTATTTAGGAATTATACAAAAGGTCGTAAAATCATTAGCTTGGTTATTAACAAAAATACTTGGGATTTCTGGCGCAGAAAGTTTAAGTGTCGCTGGGAACATTTTTTTAGGACAAACTGAAGCTCCGCTAATGATAAAAGCATATCTGGAAAAAATGAACAAATCGGAAATACTTTTAGTGATGATTGGCGGTATGGCTACAGTAGCTGGAGGTGTTTTGGCTGTTTATATTAAATTTTTAGGTGGTGATGACATAGCCTTAAGAGAATTTTTTGCAAGCCACTTGTTGGCAGCATCGGTCATGGCTGCTCCAGGTGCCATAGTTATTTCAAAAATTTTATATCCACAAACAGAACCAATCAATACAGAGATAAAGGTATCCCAGGATAAAATTGGCTCTAATATACTTGATGCTATTGCAAATGGTACAACAGAAGGTTTAAAATTGGCTGTTAATGTTGCTGCAATGCTATTGGTTTTTGTTGCCTTTATAGCAATGGTGAATTATGGCTTACTTAAATTTGGAAGTATTGGAGGAATTAACGAGTGGGTTTCATCAAATACCCCATATAGCAACCTCTCGCTAGAATCAGTTTTAGGAACAATTTTCGCTCCACTTATGTGGCTTATTGGAGTAGCTAAGGAAGATATAATGCTAATGGGGCAACTAATCGGAATTAAATTGGCCGCAAGTGAGTTTATTGGCTATATGCAATTAGTTGAGCTTAAAAACGCTTCAAATGCTCTACATTTAAATTACCAAAAATCGATAGTAATGGCTACTTATATGCTTTGTGGTTTTGCAAATTTTGCATCTATAGGCATTCAAATAGGTGGCATTGGTTCCTTGGCACCGGGGCAACGTAAAACCTTATCTCAATTTGGCATGAAGGCACTTATTGGCGGTAGTATTGCGTCCTTAGTTTCCGCTACTATTGCTGGTATGATTATTGGATAAAAATTTTAAGAAGCTAGAAGTCTTTTCCATTTTAGTTAATAACTTTATGATATTTCATAAAACATAGACACTTGCTACAGAAGCTTTTTTTTTATATTTTTAACTCCATTTTAATTTGAGTTTAACTTTAAACAGATTCCTGCTTTCGCAGGAATAAATCCATGAAGCAATATCACGACTTAGTAAAACACGTTTTAGAGAACGGAAATGAAAAAGGAGACCGTACTGGCACTGGCACAAAAAGTGTTTTTGGTTATCAAATGCGATTTGATTTAAGCGAAGGCTTTCCTATGGTAACCACCAAAAAACTACATCTAAAATCGATAATTTACGAGCTGCTTTGGTTTCTAAAAGGCGACACCAATATTAAATATTTAACTGAAAACGGCGTACGTATTTGGAATGAATGGTCTGATGAAAATGGTGATTTAGGCCCTGTGTACGGACACCAATGGCGTAACTGGAATAGCGATGACATTGACCAAATTAAAGAAGTTATTGATACCCTAAAAAACAACCCGAATAGCAGACGCATGTTGGTTTCTGCTTGGAACCCTTCGGTATTACCCGATACTTCAAAAAGCTTTAGCGAAAACGTTGCCAATGGTAAAGCCGCATTGCCTCCTTGCCATGCTTTTTTTCAATTTTATGTTGCTGAAGGAAAATTATCTTGTCAATTATACCAACGTAGTGCCGATATCTTTCTAGGTGTTCCTTTCAATATAGCGTCTTATGCTTTATTCACTATGATGGTGGCACAAGTTTGTGGCTATGAAGCTGGAGAATTTATTCACACTTTTGGTGATGCGCATATTTACAGCAACCATTATGAACAATTGGAATTACAACTTTCTAGAGATATTAGACCGCTACCAAAAATGATATTAAACCCTAAAGTAAAAGACATTTTCGATTTTACTTTTGAAGATTTCACCTTGGTAGATTACAATCCGCATCCACATATAAAAGGTATTGTTGCTATTTAATAATTATGAAAAAAACAATTGTTCTATTGGCATTAATACTAAGTGCCATATCATTTTCACAAGAACAAGAAATTGACAGTTTAAATACTGATAAAAACACTAAAGTTGCTTCTTTTGAAGTTATAGAACATGTGCCAGTTTATAAAGGTTGTGACGATTCTATGAGTAATATAGAACTTAAAAACTGCATGGCAAATTCTATCTATAAGCATATTGCAAAAAACTTTAATACAAGCATCTCTAATGGTTTAGGCATTCCAGATGGTAAAGTTAGAATTAATGTAATTTTTAAAATAAATAGAGAAGGTAATATCGTTGATGTAATAGGAAAAGCACCACATCCTGTTTTAGAGGAAGAAGCTATTAGAGTTATTAAATTGCTGCCCAAAATGGACAAACCTGCTTACCAGAGAGGTAATCCTGTAACTGTTCCATATTCATTACCTATAATATTTAATGTTGTAAACCCTAAAAAAGTAGCAAAACCACGAAAATAAAAACAAAAAAAGTGCCTTCTAATGAAAGCACTTTTTTGTTTAATTTAAGGATTTAACTAAACATTTACTACGCTGTTATCAGCAGAAGCAAAATCATTCCATACATAAGCATCAGCAGCATCATCATTTACAAATGCATCATCTACTAAGTATTTAAACTCATATGAGTTGTCTTGATCTAAATCTACAGTACCTTTAAAAGTACCATTTTTTAATTTTTTAAGTGGGGTAGCTTTAGCATTCCATTCATTAAAACTTCCTACAACAGATACTTTTTTAGCATCTTCTGCTAGTATAGAAAAAGTTACTTTGCATACGGGTTTGCTTTTTAAATATTGTTTCGTAATAGCCATAATTTTATTTTTTGTGTTGTTTTATACCGCAAATTTATAAAAGAATTTCTGAGACTTAGTCTTTTAATCTATTAAACAACAAAGAATTATGAATTTAATAATATGACTTCATAAAAATTTAAAGTAAACAATAATTGCAGCATGTTATTTATATTATTATCAACGCGAATTTTTTATTTGTGGTTGATTTTCAGACACTTCATAACAAAAACATTTTCAAAAATTTAAGGTATCGAAGATTCTAAATATATCATTATGAATCATTAAAAAGCATTAACTTTACAAATTATTTTCAAGTATTATGTTCGGCAAAAAGAAAGACATCCCACAAATAGATAAAGACCAATTAGAGCTTATTCAAAACGCACAAAAGCGCATCAAACAAAAAAAGCGTTTATACATTCATTTTGTAGTTTTCCTTATAGGTTCTGTTTTTTTAATCTTGTTTAATTTAGGATTAGGTTTTGGTGAAAACTTTACACCACTAGACACCAATTGGTTTGTGTTTGCTATTTTATTTTGGTTGTTTTTATTTTTATACCACGCGTTTAATGTATTCATCACTCATAAATTTATGGGTAAAGCTTGGGAACAACAACAATTGAACAAGTTGGTTGCCAAACAACAAGCGCGTATTGAAAAACTTAAACAAGAATTACCAGAAGACACATCACTACTAAAAAAAAAAGCGATTAACCATACAACCAATCTTACAATAATTGTTGCTGCTGCCGAAAATGACGCTATTGGCAAACACAATAAATTAATTTGGCATATAAGTGATGATTTAAAAAGATTTAAAACACTTACAAGCGGACACCATATTATTATGGGGCGTAAAACATTTGAAAGTTTCCCCAAACCTCTACCCAATAGAACACATGTAGTTATTACCAGAAATTCAAACTATCAAGTTCCTGAAGGCGTTATAGTGGTGCATACTTTAGAAGACGCTATTAAAGCGAGTGCAAGCGACCCTCAACCATATGTAATTGGTGGTGGTGAAATTTACAAACAGGCCATTTTAGTTGCCAATAAAATTGAATTAACTCGCGTTCATGCATCTTTTCCAGCCGACACCTTTTTCCCAAAAGTAGATACCTCCATTTGGAAAGAAACAAATTCAGTTTTTCATAAAAAAGATGACAAAAATGAATTTGATTTTACGTTTTTAACCTATGAAAGATCCTAAAATCATATCCTATTTATGATTTCATATCAAATTGCAATTTAAACCTCCTTCACAGTTAAGAAGACGAAACCCTATTTATAAGTGTTTGAAAATCAATAATTAAAACATTAAAAACAGTGTTTATCTTTTTATATTGGAAGCTCTTATTTAAAATTACATTTTGTATGCAAAAACATACATAATCAGTCTATTATTGTTTTTTTAAATGTTTTTCATCGATTTTATGTTAAAAAAATTGTTTGAATTAAAAAAAAATATACTTTCGTGCAATCGATTACAATTTAGTGTGAATTTCATTAATTAATTATAATCGATCAACTAAAACTATATTAATACTTAAATTAAAATCATGAAAAAACTATTACTTTGTATGATCATCTTGCTTGCCTCAGTTCAAGTATGGTCGCAAACAGTAACAATTAATGAATCTGGCGGTTGGTTTGAATCTGCTTACGTAAAATGGCAACCAATTGCAGAAGCCGAAAGCTATAATGTGTACTACACAGGTGAAGGCATTACTAACAAAAAAATTGATACACAATTAATAAGATGCTACAATAACAACACCTATAGAGCAGATGTATTAGGCTTAAAGGCAGGCACTTACACACTATCTGTTGTACCTGTAATTAGTGGTGTTGAAGGAAATGCAAGTACAACATCTTCTATTACAGTAATCCCACATGATAGAGCTGGATTTGCTTTTTCAAACAACAGAATAGCTGGCGCGTATAACCTTGATGGTACAGTAATGACTGGTGCTGTAATTTTATACATTACTGAAGACACAAAAAACACAATAGAACTAAATGTTACAGGTGCTAATGCAAATCCTTGTATCGGGCTTCAAACTATTTTAGATGGTTTCAAAAAAGGTAACGACACACGCCCTTTAATAGTTCGTTTAATTGGTCAAATTACAGACCCTTCTTATTTACTCAATGGTGATGTTGTAATTGAAAACAAGCAAAATGCAAACAGCCACATTACTCTTGAAGGTGTTGGCGATGATGCTGTAGCCGATGGTTGGGGTATTCGAATTAAAAATGCTTCTAATATTGAAATAAGAAATATTGGCACCATGAACTGTAATAGTGGTGAAGGAGATAATATTGGTTTACAACAAGATAACGATCATATATGGGTACATAATGTAGACTTCTTTTATGGCGATGCTGGAGGTGATGCCGATCAAGCTAAAGGCGATGGTGCTTTAGATTGTAAACGTTCTACACATGTAACATTTTCATATAATCACTTTTGGGATTCTGGAAAATCTAATCTTCTTGGACTTAGTGAAACGCAAGGTGATCCTGATTTATTAATTACTTACCACCATAACTGGTATGACCATTCCGATTCTCGTCATCCACGTGTGCGCTATTATACTGCGCACGTATACAACAATTATTACGACGGAAATTCAAAATATGGTGTAGGTTCAACCTTAGGATCTTCAGTATTCGTAGAAAACAACTATTTTAGAAACTGTAAATATCCGATGCTGACCTCATTACAAGGCACTGATATTTTCTATGGTTTTCCAACCTTTTCGGGTGAAGATGGTGGAAGCATTAAGGCATTTGGAAACACCATATTAGGTGCAACACGATTTGACCCATATGGAGCTGATGGCCCTACAACCTCTACAGTAGAATTTGATGCTGTTGTTACTGCAACTAGAAATGAAACGGTTCCAAACACTATCACTTCTAAAGTTGGTGGTAACACTTATAATAATTTTGACACCAACGGCGTGTTATGGTATGCCTATGCACCAGATTCTCCTGAAGATGCTAAAACAAACGTAATGCAATATTCTGGAAGACTAAATGGTGGCGATTTCTCTTGGACATTCAACAATGCTGTTGATGATGCTTCTTCAAATGTAAATACAGCATTAAAATCAGCACTTACTTCTTACAGTACTAACTTAGTTTGTGTACAAGGTATAAACGAACCGCCAAGTAGCCAAACTTTAGTGCTTACTTCTGGAAGTAAAGACCAGAACGTAACTGAAGGTAATGCTATAAATAGTATTGTATTTACCTGGGGTGGCGATGCAACAGATGTTACTGTTACGGGTTTACCTGCTTCTGGAATTAGTTTTGTTAAAGATATACCATCAAAAACAGTTACCATTTCTGGAACACCTACTGCAGAAATTAATTATACAGTTACTACTTCCGGTGCTTCAGGCACACCGGTATCAGAATCTGGAACAATAACGGTAGGTTCTGCTCCTACTGGAGATTTAATTCACAACTTTACTATATCAGAAAAAACAAGTACTTTTTATACTATTTCTGGAAACATGAACTCAACTAACGGAACGCAAAATTATGATGGGTTAACTTTAACTAGACGTTTAAAAATTGAATCTGCAACATCTATCACTTATACAACTACAGCAGTTTCTAGTTTAACACTAGTTTTTGATGCAGATTTTACAGGAAAAATAAAGCTTGACAATGTAGATTATACGGCATCAGCAGGTATTGTTACAATTCCAAATATTCCTGCAGGAGCACATTCAATTACTAAAAATAATACTACGAATCTTTTTTACATAAAAACGGTTTACACAACACTGGGCTTAGATAAAAATACTGAAATTTTAAAACTAAAACTTTATCCTAACCCAGTTGCAAGTACGTTTCAAATTGAAACTCGAGCCAAAATTGAAGAAATAAAAATTTACAGCATGGTAGGCACTTTAGTGAAAAGCATTAAAAGTGATTCAAAATCTGTTGATATTAGTAGCCTAAGTACTGGTAGCTACTTACTAAACGTATACACTAACGAAGGTGTACACAAACAAATAATTATTAAAAAATAATTATTTGATTAATAGCACTAAAAGGCTTCCTATGTTGGAAGCCTTTTTGGTTTATAACATAGGCAATAACAGAATATAAACTTATTGCTATTCATATTTTAATTAATTTTAAAAAACTTTTATTCGTTTAAATATGAAATTATTAAAAACTTCTTTGCTAATATTTTTATACTTTTTAATTAATGAAACGCAAGCTCAAAGAAATTCAAATGCATTATCATGGCAAATGAATGTAGCTTACAACAATTATTTATTACACGATGTTCATGAACAATATGCTAATCGTGAAATAAGCTTTAATGAAGCTCTTAAAACAAAAAAAAGCATCTTAAAATATAGAGATAAAAGCATTAAAAATTACAAAAGTATTATTGGAGACTTACCCGAAAAAAGCAAACTAAATGCCCAAATTTTAGGTGTTACTCAATTTGAAGGTTTTAGAATTGAAAAGGTTATTTTTGAAAGTATTCCCAAACGCTATGTAACCGCAAATCTATACATACCTAATGGCAATGGTCCTTTTCCTGTTACTCTAGAATTATGTGGTCATGGACTTGGTGGAAAAATACCATCTTCAAATGCTGCTAGACTTCTAGCATTAAACAAAATTGCTGTCTTGGTAGTTGATCCTATTGGTCAAGGCGAACGTATTCAATTTGTGGATAATGAAAGTAAATCACAAACTCGTGGAGCTACAACTGAACATACCTTACTTAATATGGGTGCTAATTTAATTGGAACAAGCTTAGCTGCTTATGAATATTGGGATAACCACCGTGCTATTGATTATCTAGAAAGCCGTCCGGATATAGATAAAAATCGCATTGGTGTCTATGGCAGTTCAGGTGGCGGTACGCAGGTAGCTTATATGCTTGGTCTTGACCAACGTATTAAAGTAGCTACCATTTGCAGTTATTTTACACAACGTGAAAAAGTTCTAGAAATTTATGGTGCTTCTGATGGTTGTCAGCATATACCATACGAAGGCAGAGAACAACTTGAAATCGCTGATTTTGCACTTATGATGGCACCAAAACCTTTGTTAATAATGTCTGGCAAATATGATTTTGTCGATTATTGGGGTGCTACACAAGCATTTAAAGGTCTTAAAAATGCTTATACCACTTTAGAAAGTCCTGAAAAAATAAGTATGTTTTCTGCAGAAAGTGGTCATGGGATGCCAAAACCTAAACGAGAAGCAATGGCTACTTGGTTTAAAAAATGGTTTTACAATGATGACACTCATGTAACTGAAAGCGATCATATCCAAATACCTTTAGATGCTTTACAATGCACCTCAACTGGGCAGGTTATAACTGCTATTCATGATAATGTGTCTATCCCAGAATATCACAAAGAGTTGTATAATAATTATAATAAAGAAAGAATCATATTTTTAAAAAATGAGGAAACTATTATTAAAAGTAAGGTTTTAGAATTGCTAGGAATTGAAATTCCAAAAGACGATATTCACATTCAAAAAACAGGTTCAAGTAGTTTAAGAAAATTTGATTTACACAAATATCAAATAAATAGAAACGGACAAATGCCTTTACCTTGCTTAGTTTTAATACCAGAAAATGTAAGCATAAAAAGCAATATCGTTTTATACTTAAATGAAAGTGGAAAAAACGATGTGTTTTCTAATGAAAGTCTTATTGATGATTATATAAACCAAGGCACAATTTTAATTCTTGCCGATTTACGTGGGTTTGGTGAAACTGCCGACCCATCAAATCTTAACGACTCTAAATATTGGAACTGGGAATACCGAAATGCCATGGCAAGCATGCATATTGGCAAACCTATTATGGGGCAACGGATAATTGATGTGATAACAATTCTCGATTTTATTAATAAAACACCAACTTTAAATAGTAAAGAAATCAAATTAATAGCAAATGGTTTGTATGGCCCAACTGCCATTCATGCTACGTATTTAGATAACCGAATTAACCAAACCGAAGTATCTAGGTCCATAAAATCTTTTTACAATTATCTAGAAAACCCATTACAAAAAGATATTTACACCAATGTTTTATATGGTGTAATAAAATATTATGACTTAAAAGATTTGATGCAACTTTCTGGTAAAAACAGGATTCGCTTTGTTGATTAATCAATAAATTTTAACTACGATTTTAATTAGCTTTGTAGCATGATGAAAATTTGGCATTTACAGTTTGTTTATTTGTTATTGACATTTGCAGTTACTAACTCTTGTGCATTAACAGGTAAATGGGCTAGTACAGTTACAGGTAAAAACATCACTTACAAAATAACTGAAGCAAAAAACCCTGTTAAAGACTACAAAGGCAATTACGCTACTATAGTATATCTTGAAAATTTAGGATTTGACAAACTTGGACAAAATAGCAATAAAGAAGATGTAAATTGGTTACTTTCAAAAGGTTATCGTGTTATCGAATTTGATTATAAAAAAAACAAAAACGCTTCAGCTACAACAATAAACAAAGATATTATAGCTATTAACAATCAATTAGCATCTGGTAATTTCTGTGGATTAAACAACTGCTCAACCAACAATTCATATATTTTATTTGAAGGTTATAGAATAGCTAAAAACATTCCTTATTTTAAAGATAATCCTAATATTTACAATACACCTGAAGCATATACCGAAGGCGACATGTTATACATGGATATCATTTATCCAGCCAATACAACTAAAACTGTCCCCATAGTTTTATCGTTTTCCTACAGCAACAGTTATGCAACTTTTGATAGCAAAACAGGCAAATTAACCAATGCAAATAAAGATTTACGAACGTTTCTACCTTACACATTTGCTGGCTTTAACGATTCCTTTTTAGAAGGTTTACCAGCACATAATATAGCTTGGGCAATTGCCGACCACCCAAAGTATTGTCCTTGGGGTAGTGGAAAACCCATTAATGGCAAAAACGATACTTATAAATCCTATCAAGTCAATCCAGATACAGCACAAAAAGTAAAATCTGCCATTCGTACGTTACGTTCCATGAGTGATGAATTAGGACTTTCAGGAAAAATTGGTATTTACGGATTTTCACGTGGCTCTACAGCTGGGTCTATGGCCATTGGCGATAAAATTGTTCCTGAATTTGAAAATACAGGTTTTAATATTGGTGTTTCTGATGATGTGCAAGCGGCAGCCCTTGGCCCAGGCGTTTTCGATTATACTCAAATTTATAATACATTAAATGATGGTGATGAAAATCTAGAAATCAGATGTCCGTGGGCTTGGGGAAGTTTAGAAGATAATTATAGTTTATGGGAAACTATGGGCGCTAGCTATTTAGTAGAATCTTCAAAAACCGCACCTGTTTTGTTTTTCTATAATACAGATGATGCACCGTATTATCATGATCAAATTTCAAATTTCAAAGCAAAATTAGATGCACATAAAGTACCTAATGCTTCTTTAATTAATTACGGAACTGGTCATGCTGTACCGCAAACTTCTAAAGCATTAAATACACTTTATTCTTTTTTTAAAAAATACTTAAACCCTTCAATAGTTACTGTTAGTATTAAAAAAGATGTTGTTTATTTCACTGAAAACAACGACTCCATTTTAAATTATCAAATTGCTGAAAAATCTTTAAATGGCACTTATAAAAGATCTAATTACATTCACCCACTTTACACATTAGACGGTGAGGTTTTAACCGAAGATTTCCCTGAAGACCACCTACACCATAGAGGCATTTTTTGGGCATGGCATCAATTATACATTGAAAATAAACGTATAGGTGATGGTTGGGAAATTGAAAATTTCAGTTGGGATGTTACTTCAGTTAAGGAAATTAAACAACCTGATAATTCCAAAGCTATACAAGCAAACGTTTTTTGGAAATCGAACCAATGGTTAGATGCTAATGGCAATGAAAAACCCGTAGTTAAAGAAACTACAACTATTCGTGTTTACCCAAAAGAAAAAAATTACCGAGAAATTGATATTGAAATTTCCATACTTGCTTTGGAAGAAAATATGCGAATAGGTGGTTCTGAAGACGCTAAAGGTTACGGTGGGTTTTCCCCAAGAATTAAACTAACAGATGACATTTTTTTTAAAAGTTCAGAAGGAGAAGTAACCCCTACAAATTTACCATTGGAAGCCGATAATTGGATGGATATTTCTGGAGCTTTAGGTAAAGATGGAAAACAAGCCGGACTTACCATATTGTGCCATCCCAATAATCCAGAGCCTTCAAACCAATGGATATTACGTACCAAACGCAGTATGCAAAATGCTGTGTATCCATATCCTGGGGCTATTTCTGTATCACTATCCACTATTCAACCTACCGTTTTACGTTATCGTTTGGTTGTCCACAATGGAGGTATTAACACCTTAGACATGCCTACTATTTATAAAAACTATACGAATCAATAATTATAAATAGCTTTCATTAGATATTGAATAAATCCAATAGTATTTTCACTAATTTTGCCCCATGGTAAAAGAACTTCAGCTTCGTATTTCACTTAAAGAAGAAGAGCGCAACGATATTTTGGCGCAAAAAGCGTCGCATATCCTTGATATTGATAAGGAAGATATTACAGGAATAAAAGTGCTCCGAAAATCTATTGATGCCCGAAAGCCAAAAATCTTTTTCAACTATAAAGTAGCTGTTTATATTCGTGAAGCATTACCTAAAACATCCGAATATCAATTTGATTATAAAGATGTTTCAAAAGAAAAACCCATCCACATCATTGGCTTTGGTCCCGCAGGTATGTATGCTGCATTGCGTTGTATTGAATTGGGTTTCAAGCCCATTGTTTTAGAACGTGGTAAAAACGTAAAAGACCGTCGTCGCGATTTAAGAGCCATCAACCAAGACCATTTTGTGAATGAAGATTCCAATTATTGTTTTGGTGAAGGTGGTGCCGGAACGTATTCAGACGGTAAACTATATACACGAAGTTTAAAACGTGGCGATGTACGCCGTATTTTTGAAAACCTCGTATTTCATGGTGCTACCGACCAAATTTTGGTAGATGCGCATCCACATATAGGCACCAACAAACTGCCTAAAGTAGTGCAGAATATTCGGGAAACGATTTTAAAATTTGGAGGCGAAATTCATTTTGAAACCCGCGTTACCGATTTCATTATAAAAAACAACAAAGTACAGGCTATTCAGTTAAACAATAGCGATGAAATGCCTGCCAACCGTGTTATTTTAGCAACGGGACATTCGGCTAGAGATATTTTCTATTTACTCCATAAAAAAGAAATTGCTTTAGAAGCCAAATCGTTTGCTATGGGCGTTCGGGTTGAACATCCGCAGCATATTATAGATGCAATCCAATACCATTGCAGTGGAGAACGTCATGAATTACTACCTGCTGCTTCCTACAGTTTGGTACAACAAGTAAACGAACGTGGTGTATATTCATTTTGTATGTGTCCGGGTGGATTTATAGTACCTGCAGCCACAGCCAATGGCGAAGTGGTGGTAAATGGTATGTCGCCTTCAAAACGCAATAACTTATTTGCCAATTCGGGCATTGTGGTTGAAATTGATGTACACAGAGATTTACCAAAATACGAGCAATTTGGCGCGTTAAAAGGTTTGGAATATCAAAAAACCCTAGAGCGTATGGCATTTACAGCAGGCGGACGCAGTCAAGTAGCGCCCGCACAACGACTAACCGATTTTGTAGAAGGACGCTTATCGGCAGATTTAAACCCTACCTCCTACCAGCCTGGATTAAATTCAGCACCATTACATTCGCTTTTACCTAAATTAATAGGTAGCAGATTGCGAAAAGGCTTTGAAGCATTCGGACAAAAAATGCGCGGTTATTATACTTCCGAAGCTAATATTGTTGGTGTAGAATCAAGAACCTCTTCGCCTGTTTGTATTCCTAGAAACGAACATTTAGAACATCCGCAAATTGAAGGTTTGTTTCCTTGTGGTGAAGGTGGCGGTTATGCAGGTGGCATCGTGTCGGCTGCTATGGATGGTGAACGTTGTGCCGAAGCTGCAACAAAAAATCTATAATGACTTTAATGACTGAAAAAGAGAAAATGCTGGCAGGGGCCATGTACAGTCCTTCTGACCCTGAATTGGTAAAAGCACGCCATCGGGTTCGCTTGTTGTTTCATAAATTCAATAGTTTAAGTGAAGAACATTTAGAAGAACGTCAAAAAATACTATATCAAATATTTGAAAATGCTGGTGAAAATTTATTTATAGAACCTCCTTTTCATTGCGATTATGGCAGCAATATTAAAGCAGGAAAAAATCTGTTTATGAATTTCAATTGCTGCATTTTAGATGTTGCCGAGGTAACCATTGGCGATAATTGCATGTTTGCGCCTCATGTTCAAATCTATACAGCAACGCACCCTTTAGAATTTAAAGCTAGAAATAGTGGTAAAGAGCTAGCGAAACCAGTAACCATAGGAAATAATGTTTGGATTGGTGGAAACGCTACCATTTGCCCAGGTGTTACTTTAGGGAACAATGTGGTGGTTGCCGCTGGTGCTGTTGTTACTAAAAGTTTTCCTGATGATGTTGTAATTGGCAGTAATCCGGCTAAAATTATTAAAACCATCAATAATCGCTAAAATTATAATTCTTATTTTTGCAGCACTTAAAAATTACCAACTATGAATGCATATATTTTCCCTGGACAAGGAGCACAATTTACAGGAATGGGTTTAGAACTATATAAAAACTCGCCATTAGCTCAAGAATTATTTGAACAAGCAAACGAGATTCTTGGCTTCAATATCACAGATATCATGTTTGAAGGAACTCCTGAAGCCTTAAAGGAAACAAAAGTAACACAACCCGCTATATTTTTACACTCAGTCATTTTAGCAAAAACTTTAGGCGCAAGCTTTAAACCAGATATGGTTGCTGGACATTCCCTTGGAGAATTTTCAGCATTAGTTGCCAATGGCGCATTAAACTTTGAAGACGGTTTAAAATTGGTATCGCAACGTGCTTTGGCTATGCAAAAAGCTTGCGAATTACAACCAAGCACCATGGCTGCCGTTTTAGGTTTAGATGATGCCATTGTAGAAAGCGTATGTGCTGCTACCGAAGGTGTTGTAGTAGCTGCAAATTATAACTGCCCTGGTCAATTAGTGATTTCTGGTGAAATTGATGCTATTAATAGAGCTTGTGAAGCTATGAAAGAAGCAGGTGCAAAACGCGCTTTGGTATTACCTGTTGGTGGCGCATTCCACTCGCCTTTAATGGAACCTGCCCGTGAAGAATTGGCAGCCGCTATTGAAAATACAACTTTTAGCAAACCAAATTGTCCTATTTACCAAAATGTAACCGCTAATGCTGTTATTGATGAAGCGGCCATAAAAGCCAATTTAATTTCACAATTAACAGCACCTGTGCGTTGGACACAATCTGTACAACAAATGGTTACAGATGGCGCTACTTTATTTACTGAAGTTGGTCCTGGTAATGTGTTACAAGGGTTAGTAAAAAAAATAAATAGAGACGCACAAACCGCTTCAGCTAGTTTATAATGAAATCAACCAAACGTACGGCATACATATTACTTGTAATTGTTATAACCATTGCCATAGACCAAATTTCAAAGGTTTTGGTTAGAACACACATTCAGCCTAGAACAGATTTACATCCTGGTGAACGCATATCAATTATTGGCGATGCCTTTATTATGATGAATGTTGAAAACACAGGTGCTTTTTTAGGTATGGGCAGCGATTTAAATCCGACACTAAGAATCATCTTATTACTTATATTACCTATTCTAGTTCTTGGCTTTGTTTTACGTCATATTCTAAAGGATAAAAGTATTGATAATTGGTCGCTTTTTGCATTCGCTAGTATTATTGGAGGTGGTATAGCCAATGTTTACGACCGCATTGTTTATGGCTCAGTTACCGATTTTTTCTTTATCGATTTAGGTGGTGTATTTAAAACAGGTATTTTTAATATGGCAGACCTATCGGTAACCACAGGTATGTTTATCTTATTATTTGTTAGTTTTGGGAAGAAAAAAGAAAGTGACGACATAGAAAAAACTGTTTAAAAGAATCCTTTCTAAACTTCATTTCATAAAAAACAAAAAGGCTGCAAAATTAATTTTGCAGCCTTTTTTTATATGTCCATTTTTCATGAAGAATTAATTGTTCCCTCTTACTTTCTGCTCCCATTTCCAAGCGGAACGCATCGCATCATCTAACGATAATTTTGTTTTCCAACCTAATTCATCATTCGCTTTTGTGGTATCGGCATAAGCTGAAATGATATCACCTTCTCTTCTGCCTACAATTTTATAATTCAACTTTTTACCAGAAACCTTCTCGAAAGATTTTACCACTTCCAATACAGAACTTCCTTTTCCTGTTCCTAAATTAAAGGTTTCGTAATTGGCTTTGTTCTTATTTTCCAAAAGACGTTTTAGTGCTATAACGTGTGCTTTAGCTAAATCGACCACATGAATATAATCACGAATACACGTTCCATCTGGCGTAGGATAATCATCACCAAAAATAGATAGTTGTTCCCTTAATCCAATAGCGGTTTGCGTAATAAAAGGCACCAAGTTTTGCGGTACACCTATGGGCAATTCACCAATATTAACGGACTCGTGTGCCCCAACTGGATTAAAATAACGCAAAGCAATTGCTTTCATATTTGGCGTTACTTTACACGTATCGCTTATAATTTCTTCCCCTATTTGCTTGGTGTTACCATAGGGCGATTCCGCTTGTTTCACTTGTGCATTTTCGGTAATTGGCAATTCGTCTGCTTGCCCATAAACCGTACACGAAGAACTGAATATAAAACTTGCTTCTGGCAGTTTTTTTAATTCTTTCAGAATATAAACCAAGGTACTTATATTGTTTTCATAATACAATAAAGGTTCTTGAACGCTTTCACCAACCGCTTTACTTGCCGCAAAATGAATAACACCTTTTATATCATTGTGTTTTGCAAAAAATGCTTCAACACCTGCTTTCTCTTTTAAATCAAGCTTTTCAAAAAGTGGCTTTTTCCCAGTAATGGCTGCAATACCATCTAATACATTAATTGATGAATTTGACAAATCGTCAATAACAACTACTTCGTAGCCTTCGTTTTGCAATTCTACAACGGTGTGCGAGCCTATAAAACCTAAACCACCGGTAACTAATATTTTATCCATTTATAAATTTTATGATTGTTGATGTAATGAATTCTATTTGTTCATCATCTAATTCTGTGTGCATTGGCAATGAAATAACATCTTTTACCAATTGATTGGTAACTGGAAAATCGGCTTCATTATATCTTGAATCTTCATATGCTTTTTGCTTATGAAGTGGTATTGGGTAATACACGCCACAAGGAATTCCTTTTTCATTCAAATGTTTTACTAAAGCGTCTCTATCAACTCCTAAAACTCGTAAAGTATATTGATGAAATACGTGACAATCACAAGTATCACAAATAGTTTTACACCCATTTGATACTTTGGGCGTTATTATTTTAGTTATACCTTCAAAAGCTTTATTATACTTTTGGGCTGCAATTTGTCTTGCTTTGTTGTATTTATTTAAATGTGGCAATTTCGCATCTAAAACAGCCGCTTGAATACTATCTAAACGAGAATTCACCCCCACTACATCATGGTGGTAACGCTCGTACATACCGTGGTTTACAATCCCTCGAATGGTATGCGCTAACGCATCATCATTTGTAAAAATAGCGCCGCCATCGCCATAACATCCTAAGTTTTTAGATGGAAAAAATGAGGTTGATGCCACATGACCTATCGTTCCTGCCTGTGCCTTTTTTCCGTTTTTAAAGGTGTAATTGGCACCAATAGCTTGGGCATTATCTTCAATTACAAATAAATTATGCGCTTTGGCCAGTTCCATAATAGCTTCCATATTGGCACATTGTCCAAATAAATGCACAGGTACAATGGCTTTGGTTTTTGGCGTAATGGCTTTTTTTATGGCTTCAATGTTAATATTAAAGTCATCTTCATTCACATCAACCAAAACAGGCGTTAACTGTAAAAGTGCTATCACCTCAACAGTGGCAGCAAATGTAAAATCGGCAGTAATAACCTCATCTCCTGGTTTCAAACCCAGACCCATCATCGCAATTTGCAACGCATCGGTGCCGTTAGCACATGGAATGACGTGTTTTACTCCTAAATATTGCTCTAAATTCTTTTGAAATTGGTGAACTTTTGGTCCGTTTATATAAGCGGTTGTTTCTAAAACTTCTTGGATTGAAGAATTAACAAGGTCTTTAATTCCATCATATTGACCTTTAAGATCAACCATTTGAATTTTTTTCATTTGAAAAATATAAGATTATAGATATAGAAAGCTCTATACTTTAATAAGTCACGAAATTACAAAATTAGTACACGGTAACCAATGAAATTATTTTAAAGAAATGTATTTTTACGCCAAACAATTAAGTTTTGGGTTTTATTTACAACATTGGTATGCATCTGGCACATTTTGGTTTAAAATGTGCATCGCCATTTAACGAAAAAATTAAGAGTGGGGTTCTTGGGAGACAAAACACCTTTAAAATCCTAAGAGAAAACTTAATGCCTCAGGACAAAACCCTTTGGTTTCATTGCGCATCCTTAGGCGAATATGAACAAGGGCTTCCTGTTTTTAAAGCATTGAGAGAACAATTTAAAACGCACAAAATTGTGCTTAGTTTTTTTTCACCCTCGGGTTATGAAATTAGAAAAAACTCACCCATTACAGATGTTGTAATTTATCTTCCTCTGGACACTAGAGCGAATGCTAAACGGTTTTTAGACCTGGTTAACCCCGAACTTACCGTTTTTGTTAAATATGATATTTGGCCTAATTTCTTAAATGAAGTAAAAAGAAGAAACCTAAAAGCCATTTTAATTTCGGCAGCGTTTCGGGAAAATCAATCCTTTTTTAAATTTTATGGGAATCAATTACGGAATGCCTTATTTGCTTTTGAACATATTTTCACCCAAAACAACACTTCAAAAAAACTGCTTGAATCTATAAATTACAATAAGGTAACTGTTTCGGGCGATACACGGTTTGATCGAGTTTCCAGTCAGTTAACTATCGATAACACGTTAGATTTTATTGAGACTTTCAAACAAGACAAACTTTGTGTTGTTGCTGGCAGCTCATGGCCAGAAGATGAAAGTTTGCTTATTAATTTTATTAATTCGGAAGCTTCAAAAGACGTGAAGTTTATTATTGCACCGCATAACATCAAACCTACACAAATAAAAAACATTCAAGAAAAACTGACTGTTGAAAGTGTTTTGTTTTCTGAGAAAAGCAACAAAAACCTTGAAACCACCCAAGTTTTTATCATAGATACTATTGGCATCCTTTCAAAAATTTACAGTTATGCCGATATCGCTTATGTTGGTGGTGCGATGGGCACAACGGGACTGCACAATACCTTAGAACCTGCTGTTTTTGGCGTTCCGATTATTATTGGATGCCACCATGAAAAATTTCCAGAGGCACAAGACATGATTGATAGAGGCGGTATGTTTTCTATTTCAAACCAAAAAGAATTTAACCGTATTTTGAGTGAACTGATTCAAAACAACCAAAAACGGTTACTTGCCGGAAAAAACAATTTGGAATACATAGAAACCAACAAAGGTGCCGTAAATAAAATATTGGCACACCTAAATTTATAAATTAAAAAAGGGTTGCTTATTAAATTGGCAACCCTTTTTTATGAAGTTTAAAAATCAATAATCTTCTATGTAAAGTAGGCTAAAACACCAATAACAATAACAACTAGCAACACCGACAGCACTACATCAATTGTGTCGTAACTACCTTTATTAGCTGCCTTTTGTTCCTCTGAAAGTGTTCCAAATGCCAATCCTTTTATAGTTTCATAATTAGGTGCTTGCGACATTATACTAACTGAAATACAAATAAACACCGAGAAAATAAACATGAATATTGCCATGTGTGCAAAATTGATGGTTGCAAAAGCATAGGCTATCCCTTCCACAGTTTCACCTGCAAGTATTTGTGGCTGGTAATATATTTCACTACTTAACCTTAAAACCAACAGCACCAATCCCGTTAACAAGGTAGTTATAGCTGCGGTGGAATTAACACGTTTCCATATAATCCCCAATAAAAATACAGCTGTTACCGGAGGCGCAATGTATGATTGTACATTTTGAAGGTACTGATACATAACACCACCACCTATTTTTTCCATAATGGGAATCCATATAATACCCAACACAACAATAAATCCGGTTGCTATTTTACCTGTATTTACCAAAACTTTCTCCGTTTTTTCTGGATGTAATTTTTTATAAATATCTATGGTGAAAATTGTTGAGCATGAGTTAAAAACCGATGCCAACGAACTCATTAAAGCTGCCATTAACCCTCCAGCTACCAATCCTTTTAAACCAACAGGCAATAAGGTTTTAACTAACATAGGGAATGCTCTATCAGCCTTTTCAACCGAAAACACTTCTGGGTTTTGGATAGATAATGCGAATGCAATAATACCCGGAACCAAGAAAATCAATATAGGAAGCAATTTTAAATAAGCTCCAAAAATAGCACCACGTCTACCAATTTTAATATTGTTTGCAGCTAATGTACGCTGTACAATATATTGGTCTGTACACCAATACCAAATACCAACAATGGTACCTCCTATTAACAGACCTGTCCATGGAAATTGCGGATCGTTCATAGGGCGCCACATATTAAAATGCTCCGGACTTACCGCAGTTACGGTCTCTCTCAATTGCGACCAACCACCTACTTCTTGCAAACCTAAATAGGTTATTACAACCGAACCAAATATCAGTATCACCGTTTGCAAGGTTTCGGTATAAATAACCGCTTTCATGCCTCCCACAACCGTATAAATTCCTGTAAAAACTACAATACCAATAGCACCGTACCAAAACGGGATTCCTAAAAGTTCAGACACCACAATACCACCGGCATAGATAGTTACAGATACTTTTGTAAGCACATAAGCTACCAATGAGAACAAGGACAAGAACCAACGTGAACGACTGTCAAAACGTTTTTCCAAGAACTCTGGCATGGTAAAAGCGCCACTTCTAATATAAAATGGCAAAAACAGCCATCCTAAAAGCAAAACTATCCACGCATGCAGTTCGTAATGAGCCATGGGCGTACCTGATTCAAAACCAGTTCCTGCAAGCCCTACAACATGTTCCGACCCGATATTGGAAGCGAAAATTGACGCTCCAATTACAAACCATCCTACGTTTCTACCTGCTAAAAAATAATCTTCGGTGTTTTTGTTTTTTTGAAGAACAACCCAAACGGCCACCGCAATAAGTGCAAGGAAATAAATTCCTAAAACTACCCAATCTAAGTTTTCTAAAACCGATTGCATAACTAAAAAATGATGTTTCATAAAATATTTAGTTTAGTTGGTAAAAATTAATATTAAATATATTGGTTAATTATATTTTCAAATAACTCTTGTTTCCCACTTGTTAATGGCAACTCGCCATTTTCTTGCGCTATTTTATATAAATCCTGTAAGCTCAACTTACCATTTTCAAAATCTTTTCCTTTACCAGAATCGAATGATGCATAACGTGCTGTTCTTAATTTTTCATAAGGTGAAGATGTGATGATTTTATCTGCAATTAACAACGCTCTAGCAAATGTATCTGCACCGCCAATATGTGCTAAAAACACATCTTCTAAATCGGTAGAATTTCTTCTGATTTTAGCATCAAAATTAACACCACCACCTTGTAAACCACCTGCTTTAAGAAACACCAACATCGCTTCGGTAGTTTCTTGGATGTTGTTAGGAAACTGGTCGGTATCCCATCCGTTTTGGTAATCGCCACGGTTGGCATCCAAACTTCCTAACATACCTGCTTTTGCTGCAGTTTCAATTTCATGCTGAAAAGTGTGTTGTGCTAATGTAGCGTGATTTACTTCAATATTTATTTTAAAGTCTTTATCTAAACCATATTCTTTTAAGAAACCGATTGCTGTAGCTGTATCAAAATCATATTGGTGTTTTGATGGTTCCATAGGTTTTGGTTCGATAAAGAAGTTTCCTTTAAACCCATTTGCACGTGCATAATCTCTACACATAGCTAAAAACTGTCCCATGTGGTCTAACTCACGACCCATATCGGTATTTAAAAGCGTCATATAACCTTCACGGCCACCCCAGAATACATAGTTTTCTCCGTTTAATGCCATTGTAGCATCTAACGCTAATTTTATTTGCCCTCCTGCTCTTGCAACCACATTAAAATCTGGATTGGTTGAAGCACCATTCATGTAGCGTGGGTTTGAAAAACAATTTGCTGTTCCCCAAAGTAATTTTACGCCCGAGTCTGCTTGTTTTTGCTTTAAATAGTCTGTAATGGTTGCTAATCTAGATTCTGATTCAGCAAATGTTGCACCTTCTCTTATCAAATCGAAATCATGGAAGCAGTAGTATCCAAATCCCATTTTTGTAATGAATTCGAACGCGGCATCGGCTTTGTCTTTTGCTGCTTGAACTGCGTCTGAAGATTTATCCCATTCAAAACTTTGAGTTCCTGGCCCAAATGGGTCACTTCCTTGTCCGCAGAACGTATGCCAATACGCTACCGAAAATTTAAACCATTCGCTCATGGTTTTACCTGCAACCACTTGGTCTGGGTTGTAGTATTTAAATGCTAATGGGTTGTCTGATTCTTTGCCTTCAAACTTGATCTCTCCAATACCTTTGTAGTATTCTTTGTTTCCTATTAATGCCATTGTTTTTATTTTTTGTTAATCTGTTTATTTGTTTATTTGGTGTTACTTTTTGCGTTAGGGATTGAGCAATTTGTTTGAGCTCTTTTTTGTTATAAAACGACCTTTCGACTGCGCTCAAGGCGACCTAACAAAAAAAGCGAGTTGCGAAAGCCCGACCCTTGTGGTAACGCCAAAATGTTTCTATTTTTTATTGATTATTTATTATTTAAAATGATTTCTAATTCGGTTTTCCAGTTGTTATAAGCTTCTTGATACGCTGTTTTGTCTTTAAAAGGCATGAAAGTCATCACATGATCGTTATCTATAATTGTCTTTCCAAAGCTTTCGAAATCGCCTTTATGCAAATTGGCGGCACGTGCTGCACCAATGGCTCCTGTGGTGTTGTAAATTTCAATTTCTTGCTCTATAAGGGTTGCCACGGTATTGGCGAATATTTCTGAACGGAACAAATTGTCGTTTCCTGCACGAATAACGGTAGGTTTGATGCCATCGGATTTCAATATTTCCATACCATACACAAACGAAAAAGCAATACCTTCTAAAGCAGCTCGACACATATGCCCTTTGTGGTGGTTGTTTAGATTGAGATTAACTATTCTAGTACCAATTTCTTTGTTGTTAAGCATGCGTTCGGCGCCATTTCCAAACGGAATTAAACAAACACCATCTGATCCAATAGGAATTTCTGAAGCCAATGCATTCATTTCTTCATAGGAACTAACCGCTAAATTATTGAGCAACCAACGGTATTGGATGCCTGCGCCGTTGATACATAACAGTTTTCCTATTCTTGCATCGGCTCCTTTGGTATAATTTACATGGGCAAAATTGTTTACACGCGCACTTTCCTTAGCCGATAAGCTATTGGTTACAGCATAAAACACGCCTGATGTACCACCTGTTGCGGCTACTTCACCTGGGTTAAACACGTTTAACGACAGCGCATTGTTTGGCTGGTCACCTGCTCTATAATAAATAGATGTTCCTGCCGCTACGCCACTTTCTTCTTCACCTTTTGCATCGACTACCGATTGTACGCCGAATGTATCCACAATATCAGGCACTAAGGCTTTATCGATACCGTAATGTTCTAAAAGGAAATCTGCAATATCATCTTTTTTGAAATCCCAAAAAATGCCTTCTGACAGTCCTGAAATGGTGGTGTTTATTTTGTTTGAAAATTTATAAGCAATATAATCGCCGGGGAGCATGAACTTATAAATGTTTTTATAAATATCCGGTTCGTTATCTTTTACCCATTTTAATTTTGAAGCCGTGAAATTGGCGGGAGAATTTAATAAGTTTGAAGCGCATTTGTCTTCTCCTATTTCTTGAAAAGCCTTATTCCCTGTCTCTACGGCTCTACTATCGCACCAAATAATACTTTTACGAAGTGGATTTCCATCTTTATCAACAATAACCAATCCGTGCATTTGGTACGAAATACCTATACCTTTTATTTGGGTTCTTGATATGTTATGCTGTTTTTTCAATTTGGCTATGGCTTTACAGGCATGTTGCCACCAATCGTTTGGCTTTTGTTCCGCCCATCCATTTTTTTGGGCGAACATGCTCATTTCTTGTTCGGGTTCTTGTACAACTCCCAAGCTTTTGCCTGATGCCACCTCAACAAGTGCTGCTTTTATAGAAGAACTTCCTATGTCTAATCCTAAATAGTACATGATTTATAATGATTCTCTTAATATTAATTTAGTTGGTATATATGTTTGTATTGACGTTTCTTGATTAATAAACTCTGCTGCTTTAGCACCCAGTGCTTTAAAATCGGTTGAAACTACCGAAATGCCTTTATAAATGAATTTTTTCATCGGGGTTTCGTTATAAGACAAGAAGCCTACATCGGTACCTGGTTCAAAATTGTTGGCTCTGCATTGTTCTAAAAAAGTTCCGAGTATTCTATCACTTACACTTATGTAGGCTTCTCCTTTTACAACATTAAAATCAGCAGGATCTGTGACGATTTTATATTTAAACTTTTTGGTTTCACAAAATTGTTTAAAGTAAGTAACCGATTCTGTTGGATGCTTGGTGAATGTCGGATATACAAAAACCAGTTTTTTATATTTTTTAAAAGGAACAACAGCTTCCTTTAAAGCATCATGGAATGCATTTCCAAAATCTTGAAAAACGTAATTGTTAGATTTTTTTGAGTGGACGTTCCAATCGATTAACAACAGCTTGTCGTTATCGAAATCAGACAAGACACTTGGCACTTCTTTATGGTCGAAAGTCATCACCACATATTTAAAATATTTCCCTTTGCTATTATTTAAAATAGTTTTGAAATTGTTGATGTTATAGTGGTGAAACTGCACATCTACAATCACTTTTTTAGGCAAATTATTTACAAACTCATGGTACAATACTTCTTTGTAAGCTTTAAAAGTATCTAAAACCAGAAGCACTTTTCGAGTATCATTAGCAACATAATATCCTTTATTTGGAACAGATTCAACTACCCCGTTTTCTTTTAAGATAGAATATGCTTTAAAAACGGTGTCTCTAGACAAATTGTATCCTTTACAAATAACATTCACAGAAGGCAAAGCATCTCCACTAGATAAGGTATTATTAGCCAATGCATCATTAACTGCATTAACTAATTGTTGGTACCTAGGCACTTCACTATTCGTATTAATATTAAAATTAGTCAAACCGTTCTGTTCTGTTCTGGTTTGCAAATATAAATATTATTTTTAATCTACAAATAATTATATTTTGAAATAGGAAGATATTTATTTTACAAACACAAAACCATGGTGTTAATCAGTTTATAAATTTAAAAATATAAGGCTTATGGTATAGTTGCTTTCATTTTAACTTATTTACAAGTCTTCGTAACGCCTTAATCTGTTATTAAGCACATTAATTTCTTGTTTTAACGATTCAACTTTTTTAAGTAGATTATAAATAACATCAACTCCTTCTATATTGATATCCAAATCGTAGTGTAATCGTATCATTTTTTCAACTTTTTTTATATGGTTTGTATGGATATAAAAGTTGTTCTCTTCATCTATAAGTTCCACCAGTTGAAATTCTTGCAATGTATTTATAAAAGAAATTGGAACATTATATTGATTGCAAATTAACTGTACTGATATTAAATTTTGTTTTTCCATTATTAACGTAGTTTTTGTAACTCTTTAATCAAGGTTTTTTCTTTTTCAGAAAGGTTGGTTGGTGTTTTTATTTGATAGGTAATGTATAAATCTCCAAACTGCCCTTCTTTTTTGTACTTAGGAAAACCTTTTCCTTTAAGATTTACTTGAGTTCCGTTTTGTGTTTCTGGTTTTATATTCAGTTTTACTTTCCCGTTAAATGTATCAACCATCAGTTCACCTCCTAATAAAGCTTTATACAAATCCAAATCTACAGTAGTGTAAAGATTGTCTTTATCTCTTTTGAATTTGGTATGATTTAAAATTGAAAACTGAATGTATAAATCACCATGGGGGCCGCCATTTACACCATGGCCTCCATGCCCTTTTACTTTAATTATTTGCCCATTTTCTACACCGGCAGGTATGGTTATCCTAATGCTTTTATTATTAACGGTTAAGGTACGTTTATGTGTTTCATAAACATCTTTCAGTTCTAGTTGTAATTCTGCATTATAATCCTGACCTCTAAATTTTACTTGTCTACCACTTCCAGATGCCCGCCCTCCAAACATACTTCCGAAAAAATCTGAAAAATCTTCTTCAGAATATCCAGCGGAAGCATCTTGATAGGCTTGTTTATGCTGATTTTGCTGCTTCGCTTTTTCATAGGCCTCGGCATGTTGCCAATGTTCGCCGTATTGGTCATATTTTTTTCTGTTCTCCTTGTCGCTTAAAACCTCATTAGCTTCATTAATTTCCTTAAATTTCTTTTCCGAAACTTTATCGTTCGGGTTTAAGTCTGGGTGGTATTTACGGGCCAGTTTTCGATACGCTTTTTTTATATCGGCTTCTGAAGCATTTTTTGAAACACCTAATATTTTATAATAATCTATATAAGCCATTTAGTTGTTTTTATGGGTTTTAAATAAGATGTTTAATACCTAAAATTAAGCTTTTTTAATATACTTTTTAGCTCTTAAGAATTAATATTTGGTCGATTTACATTTAGAATATTCATAGTTGATTGTTTTAAAAAACACTAGATGCATCTACTAAGGTTAAGCTTCAAATTGAATTTTCCATATAAATAATCACGAATTTAAAAATATGAAGAAAACACTACTGTATATATGACAAATATCATTGAATCAACTGGTTATAATTTGTAACTTTAGTGATAATACTTAAGTGATGAGGAAAATATTGATTCCTACCGATTTTTCTGAAAATGCTATGAATGCTATAAAATTTGCTTTAGACTTATTTAAGTTTCAAGTAAGTGAATTTTATATAATGCACGCATATCAAGATGATATTTATGCAGATGAATCTCTACTTGCCACTAGCAAGCTAGATGACATTAAAGAGGTTGTGAGCAAAAACTCAAAGAAACAATTAGAAAAAACACTAGAAAAAATTAAAAACATCGCTCCTAACCCAAAACACACTTTTAATATAATTTCGGCCAATAACTTATTGGTAGATGAGGCCGACCGGTTGGTTGATGAACATAATATAGATATTGTGGTAATGGGTACCAAAGGAAAAACCAACAATAAAAAAATAACTTTTGGCAGCCATACGCTTCAAGTTTTAAAATATGTACAATGCCCAGTGCTAGCAATTCCAGAAAATTATAAATACATGAAGCCTACCCACATTCTTTTTCCCACTAATTATATGATTCCCTACAAAAGAAGAGAACTAAAATTAATTTGTGAAATGGCATCTCCTTACAGAGCTAAAATAGATATGCTTTATATATCAAAAAGCGAACAACTATCTGTTAGGCAAAAAGACAATCAAGCCTTCATTAAAGAAGAATTGTGCAAAAACGAAATTGATTTTAAGGTAATTAAGAGCAAACATATTATAAACAGCATATTTAAATACATTAAAGAAAACCAAATAGACCTGTTGGTTATGGTAAACACAAGGCATTCCTTTTTAGAAAACATTTTATTTCAATCTACCACAATAGATGAATTGAGTTTAAATATTGACATCCCTTTTTTAGCACTGCAAAACATGAAACGTTAATAAGCATAAATTAAATTTTTAATATCATGAAAAACATTCTTTTACCTACCGATTTTTCTGAAAACTCCTGGAATGCCATTAAGTATGCATTACAGCTTTTTAAAAATGAAATTTGCCACTTCTATTTGCTAAATACCTACACTCCAATAATTTACCATGTACAATATGTTCTGGTAGAACCCGCACAATTTGGTATGCTAGATAGTATTAGAGAGACTGCTTTAAAAAATTTAGAGGATTTTAAAATACGCATAAACAAAGAATACAAAAACCCAAAACATACTATAGAAACCATGGGTGCCTTTAATATGCTAATTCCAGAAATAGCAGATGTGGTTGAAAACAAAGCCATAGATTATGTTGTAATGGGTACAAAGGGAGCCACTGGCGCTAAAGAAATTCTATTTGGATCGAACACGGTACATGTTATTAAAAATGTTAAATGCCCCATTCTAGCCATTCCTGATGGTTTTGAATTTGAAACGCCCCAAGAAGTTTTGTTCCCAACAGATTATCAAATTAAATACGAACCGCACCATTTAAAACCTATTACAAATGTTAGCGATCTACATCAAACCAGAATCAACATTTTGTACCTAACGTATGGGTACGATTTGTCTAAACAACAAGAAGAAAACAAAAAAATACTGGAAACTTACTTAAAAAAAACAGCATACCAGTTTCATGAGGTGAGCAACCAAACCGTAGAAGAAGGAATTACAAAATTTCAGTTAAAAAACCATGTTAGTTTGTTGGTTATGATCAATAACAAACATTCGTTTTTTGAAAACTTATTTTTCAAAAACACCATTAATAAAATTGGGTTTCATTTAAAGATTCCCTTTTTAGTTATCCCTGCTAGACCATAAAAACAAAAAATCATGCATCGAAAAATTTTATTGCCAACAGATTTTTCAAAAAACGAATGCCATGTCATTACTTATGCGTTGGAACTATATAAAAAAGACCCCTGTGATTTCTATATTTTAAACGTGTTTTCTACTACAAGCAATATTATTGATAGCCTATAAACATGGACCTAAGCAACGATTTATATGAAACTGCAAAACTCGATTCTGAAAATGGTTTAGCAAAAGTTTTAGATATGCTAGCTTTTAAAGAAAATGACAATCTATAAAAAAGTAAACATACTTTAAATGTTTCTATTTTTTACTGAAACAACCTGATTTAATTATATAATTTAAACTATGAAGACTGATACGATCCATATCATTAAATCATCAGGAAAAAAAACAAAATTTTCTTTGGATAAACTAAAAGCATCCTTAAACCGAAGCGGTGCCGATAAAGAAACCATTAACCAAATTATTGATAAGGTAATTGACGAACTTTATCAAGGTATTTCAACAAAAGAAATATACAATAGGGCCTATGCTTTACTTAAAAAAAAGAAAAGCTATTTAGCATCAAAGTACAAATTAAAAAAAGCCATTTACGAATTGGGACCAACTGGATATCCTTTCGAGCTTTTTGTAGGTGCCATATTAAAATATTCAGGATACAAAACCGAAGTCAACAAAATTCTGCAAGGCCAATGTGTAACACACGAAATTGATGTTCTTGCACATAAAGATGACCAAACTATTGTTGTTGAATGTAAATTCCATAGTGATGAAGGCCTTAATTGCAACGTAAAAATTCCGCTTTATATAAATTCACGCTATAACGATGTAAAAGCACATTGGAATGCCAACCCAAAAAACCAATCTAAACTTACCAAAGGTTGGGTAGTTACAAATACCCGTTTTACCCAAGATGCCATTCAATACGGCAACTGTGTCCATCTGTATTTATTAAGTTGGGATTATCCTAAAAATGATGGTCTAAAAGACAGGATAGACCGCTTGGGTTTGTATCCAATAACCGTATCTACCTTACTTACAAATAGAGAAAAACAGTTTTTATTAAGCAGGAACGTTGTGCTTTGTAGAGAATTAATTGGAGATGTTTTTTATTTGGACCATTTAGGTGTTTCAGAAATAAGAAAAGTGAAAATTTTAAATGAAATCAAAATGCTGTTCAATAACTAAAAGCCATGGAAAATTTTGCGAAAATAAACTTTTTAGGAGCTGCTGGCACCGTAACAGGCTCAAAATTCCTTATTGAAACTTCAGAAAAAAACATATTAATAGATTGCGGTATGTTTCAAGGTTTAAAAGAACTAAGAGAACTTAATTGGAACAATTTACCCATGAATGCGAAAAATATTGATGTGGTTTTGCTTACACATGGACATTTAGACCACGTTGGCTATTTACCCCGATTGGTAAAACAAGGATTTACAGGCAAAATTATGGGGACAGCGCCAACACTGGCCATTGCAGAAATTATTTTAAAAGATAGTGCCAAAATTCAAGAGGAGGAAGCAGAAAAAGCAAATAAAGAGGCGTACACAAAACACCATCCTGCATTACCGTTTTACACCATTTTTGAAGCTGAAAAAACCATAAAACAATTTCAGGTAGAAGTGCCAGATAAATGGATTGTTCTGTCTGAAAACATATCCTTTCGGTTTCAGTATAATGGACACATTATTGGCGCTACTTTTATTGAATTGGATATAAACGGAAAACGATTTGTGTTTTCAGGTGATATTGGCAGAGAAAATGACTATTTACTAAACAGCCCTAAAAAACCAGAATGGGCAGATTATTTATTTATTGAAAGCACCTATGGCGACAAATTACATCCTCAAGAGGATGTTGACACCATTTTATCTGATATCATAAAAGAAACCATTCACAATAAAGGAAATTTAATTATTCCCAGTTTTGCTGTAGAGCGTTTACAAACACTCATGTATTTACTTTACCAGCTTTACATAAAAAACAAAATACCCAACATCCCTATTTTTATAGACAGCCCCATGGGCAATAATGTTTTGGAAGTTTTTAAGCGTTATCCTAAATGGCATAAGTTATCCGACTCTGAATACAATGCCATGTGCAAACACATAAACATTGTACAATCATACAAGGAAACTTGGGAAACCATAGACGACAAGCGCCCTAAAATAATCATAGCAGGTAGTGGCATGGTTACCGGCGGGCGCGTACTTACTTATTTGCAACAATTTATTGATGAGCCTTCAACCACAGTTTTATTGGTAGGATATCAAGCGGAAGGAACAAGAGGAAGATTATTAAAAGAAGGGACGCACGAACTACGGTTTTTTGGAAAATACTATCCGGTTAAAGCAAAGATTAAAGCCATAGAAAGTCTTTCGGCTCATGCAGACCAAAACGATTTAATAAACTGGATGAGCCATATTAAAAATATCCCCGAAAAGGTTTTCTTAATCCATGGTGAACCAACCTCGTTGGATGCATTTCGTTTAAAAATTAAAGAGACATATCATTGGAATGTTACAATTCCAAAATTAACAGATATGGAAAAATTACAGGTATAAATGTTAAAAACAAATAAAATGAAAACAAAAGAAGTTAAAGCTAAACATGAAGCTTGGTTAAATGCAGAAACCATGCACAATAGCTCTCTTAAATGGCTATCTGAACTAAAATTCGCAAAAGACGAACAATTATTTTTTGATGACTTGGTTAAATATTACACAATACAACTTATCGCTTCAAAATATTTTAACAAGAGCAAAAAAATAGTTACCAAATTAAGTGATCTACAAGAAAAAACCGATTCGTTAATTAATACAATTATAGAACATGAAAAAGGTTTAAAAATTATGGTTGATACCATAAACCAACTTGATGAAGAGGAAATTCATAAAAAAGAACATAGAAAATTAATAATTACCGTAAGCTATTTTTTAGAAAAGTACCGAGCATTTAAAGCAGAGTTATTCTCTTTGGTAAAAGGCATTATAAAAGAAGGCAAGCAAAAACGCTTGCTTCAATAGTGCAAAACATATAGAAACAATACGTAGCACCTTAAATACACCAATTAGTACAAAAACTTCGCTAAGAGAATGGGAATACTGATTAAATGAAATAAAAAACCCTTGATAATCAATCGATTATCAAGGGTTTCAGTACTGAGGACGGGACTTGAACCCGTACAGCCTAATGGCCATTGGATTTTAAGTCCAACGTGTCTACCAATTCCACCACCTCAGCGTCTTGGTATATTTTCAAGAAAGTTTCAGAGCGAAAGACGGGATTTGAACCCGCGACCCTCACCTTGGCAAGGTGATGCTCTACCCCTGAGCTACTTTCGCAGTTTTTAAGAACGTGCAATATCGCTATTGCGGATGCAAATTTAAAATATTTCTTCTAAAACCAAAGCCTTTTATTAAAATAAATGAAATTATTTTTAAGCACGCTTTTTCTTTACCAACATACGCTTAATTTCATTCAGTTTCATAAGGGCTTCTACTGGCGTAAGTGTATCAATATCAATATGTAATATTTCGTCTTTTATATTTTCCAACAAAGGGTCGTCTAAATTAAAAAAACTTAATTGCATATCGTCTGCCAATGTTTTTACCTTATCGGTAAGCGCTTCACTCGAATGTGAGGTCTCCAACTTCTTCAAAATAGCGTTAGCGCGATGCAAAACCTGTTGGGGCATGCCCGCCATTTTCGCCACATGAATACCAAAACTATGCGCACTACCTCCTTCAACTAGCTTTCTTATAAAAAGCACATTATCTTTTAACTCCTTTACCGAAACATTGTAGTTTTTAATACGCACAAAGGTTTCAGTCATTTCATTAAGTTCGTGGTAATGGGTTGCAAATAATGTTTTTGGTTTTGCTGGATGCTCGTGTAAATATTCACTAATGGCCCAAGCTATCGAAATACCATCATACGTACTGGTACCACGCCCAATTTCATCTAAAAGCACCAAACTTCTATCGGAAATATTGTTCAAAATAGAAGCGGTTTCATTCATCTCGACCATGAAGGTTGATTCGCCCATTGAAATATTATCACTCGCACCTACCCTGGTGAAAATTTTATCAACCAAACCAATTCTAGCTTCCTTAGCTGGCACAAAACTTCCTATTTGGGCCAGCAACACAATTAAAGCCGTTTGACGCAAAATAGCCGATTTACCAGACATATTAGGTCCTGTAATCATGATGATTTGCTGGTTGGTTCTATCCAAAAACACATCGTTGGCTATATAAGCTTCACCAATAGGCAATTGTTTTTCTATAACGGGGTGGCGACCATCTTTTATTTCCAAATCGTGCGATTCATCAATAACGGGATATATATAGTTATTATCTTTTGCCAACTGAGCAAACCCACACAAACAATCCAATTGCCCAATTAAAAAAGCATTTTGCTGTACAGGTTTTATGTATTGGTTCATCCAACCTACCAACTCTGCAAACAATTGCTGTTCAATGGCCATTATTTTATCTTCAGCGCCTAAAATTTTCGCTTCGTATTCTTTAAGTTCTTCGGTAATGTAACGTTCAGCACTTACCAAAGTTTGTTTGCGTATCCAGGTTTCTGGTACTTTGTCTTTATGCGTGTTGCGTACTTCAATATAATACCCAAACACATTATTGGAATCTATTTTTAAGGATGTGATGCCTGTACGCTCGGTTTCGCGTTGTAGCATCTTATCGAGATAATCTTTCCCTGATTTTGACAACCCTCGCAATTCATCCAATTCTGAAGAAAACCCAGGAGCAATGGTATGCCCTTTTAAGACGTTAACTGGTGCGTCTTCATTGAGCATTTCTTTTATTTTCGCCCTTAACACATCGCAACCTTGAAGCGTATCGCCAATAATTTTAAGCGATTCATTATCACAATTTGTTGCCAATGCTTTTATAGGCACAATAGCTTCCAATGAGTTTTTAAGCTGAATAACCTCGCGCGGATTTACCTTTGCCGTTGCCACCTTGGAAATTAAGCGTTCTAAATCGCCAATATGCTTAATGTGATTTTGTATTTTTTGAAGCGTGCCGTTTTCATTTGATAAATAATGCACCACCTCATGGCGTTGTTTAATTTTATCAAGATTCTTTAAAGGCAATGCCAACCATCGTTTTAATAATCGCCCACCCATAGGCGAAATGGTTCTATCAATAATATTTAAAAGCGTTACCGCATTGTTGTTGGTAGAATTGTAAAGTTCTAAATTCCTGATGGTGAATTTATCCATCCACACATACGCATCTTCAGCAATTCTAGAAATGGAAGTGATATGCTGCAGTTTATTATGCTGCGTTTCACCTAAATAATGAAGAATGGAACCCGACGCAATGATACCTTCATACAAATCTTCAATACCAAAGCCTTTAAGTGTTTTGGTGTCGAAATGTTTGATAAGGGTTTCATAGGCATAATCGGTTTGATACACCCAATCTTCCATATAAAAGGTATGGAAATCTTTTCCAAAGGTTTCATTAAAAAGAGAACGTTTCTGTTTAGAAACCAACACCTCGCTCGGATTGAAATTTTGAAGTAACTTATCTATATATTCCGCATTTCCTTGTGAGGTTAAAAACTCACCCGTAGAAATATCCAAAAACGAAATACCAATATATTTTTTATCGAAATACACCGAACACAAAAAGTTATTGGATTTAGATACCAACACCTCATCATTAAGCGCAACCCCGGGCGTTACCAATTCGGTAACACCACGTTTCACAATATTCTTAGTTAATTTGGGATCTTCCAGTTGGTCGCAAATAGCAACGCGCTCTCCCGCTTTAACCAACTTGGGCAAGTACGTGTTTATGGAATGGTGCGGAAACCCTGCCAACTCAATTTCGCTCTCGCTACCAGCACCACGTTTGGTTAAAATAATCCCTAAAATACCGGCTGCCTTTACAGCATCTTCGCCAAAGGTTTCGTAAAAATCGCCCACACGAAACAGCAACAAAGCATCGGGGTATTTTGCTTTAATAGCGTTATACTGCTTCATTAACGGTGTTTCTTTTTTACTTTTAGCTGCCAAAGGATTTTGTTTTTTAGTAAGTTTGCTAATGTAACTATTTTTCCATTTTCTTTGAAGTGGTTACTTTAGAAGTTATTGATAATTATTCACAATCTATAATCGTCATTACAAAGGAAGCATGACTGAAATAATCTTTAAATTTGGACTAAAAACTAAGAGATTGCTTCGTTCCTCGCCATGACACAATAAAAATATGCGTAAACTAAAAAACAGCGAACTAGACCGATTAAGTGTTGAAGGCTTTAAAGAGGTAAAAAAAACGCCCCTAATCATCATTCTTGATAACATTAGAAGTTTGAATAATATTGGTTCGGTTTTTAGAACCAGTGATGCGTTTTTAGTTGAAAAAATTTACCTCTGCGGCATCACAGCTACACCACCACATAAAGACATACACAAAACCGCTTTGGGAAGTACCGATACCGTTGCTTGGGAATATGTGGAAGACACGCTTACTTTAGTTGAAAACTTGAAAGCTGAAGGTGTAAAAGTGGTTTCTATCGAGCAAGCTGAAAACGCCACCATGCTCAACAACTTTACGCCTAACACACAAACCACCTACGCCTTGGTTTTTGGAAACGAAGTAAAAGGTGTTGCACAAAAGGTTGTTTCGGCTAGTGATTTGGTGGTTGAAATTCCGCAATATGGCACCAAACATTCGTTAAATATTTCGGTGAGCTGCGGTGTTGTGGTTTGGGATTTGTTTAGTAAACTCTCCAAAAACTAGACGTGGACAAAAAACCAAAGCAACCATGGCCCACCAAAAAAGCCATGACCCAAATTTATGATCTGAAACTTTGGGGCGGAAACGACTTCGATTTTTATTCCGGAAGCGGTTCACATGACCTAGAGATAACAAAACCGTATTTAGATGCAATAATTACTTTTTTAGAAACACACAACAACGCTTTAACCATTTGCGATTTAGGTTGTGGTGATTTTAACATTGGAAAACACCTTACCAAATACACCAAAAAATATATGGCGGTTGATATTGTTGAAAGCCTAATTGCCAGAAACAAAAAACTTTTTAAGGAAGCCAACCTAGAATTTCAGTGTTTAGATATAGCAAAAGACGAACTGCCAACTGCCGACTGCATCATATTACGCCAAGTATTACAACATCTTTCTAATTTAGAAGTACAAAGCGTTGTTAAAAAACTAAAAGCTTATAAATACATCATTCTCACCGAGCATGTGCCTTTTGGAAACTTCATACCAAACAAAGATATTATTTCCGGACAAGGCATTCGCTTGAAACAAAATAGTGGCGTTAATTTGCTTGAAGCCCCTTTTCATTTTAAAATTAAAGAAGCAACCATTTTAAATGAGCATGTTTTAGAAAACAATAAAGGGCGCATTACAACAACTTTGTACAAAGTATTTTGATGCTTACTTTCTCTGAAACATTAAAATAAAACTTTTACAGAATAAACCGACGAACAAAACATACAGCCCTTTTTATATCTAAAAACTAGCTTTATAAGCTAAACCAAAAATTAAATGAGACCATTTTTAGCCATCGTATTTCTAGCACTAATCAGTTGTAACAAACAAACCAATTTAGGAGCAGACTACAGCAAGCTCGCAAACATACCTACCAAAGAACAAGTAGGACACTTGGTTTTACCAGACACCATTGCTCCCGTAGTGGCGCCGTTTGATATGCCTAACTTTGAAAAACCAACATTTCCTGATAGAACCATTAACATTCAAGAGCGTACTGAAAATGCTACCATCATAACATCCGTTGTTCAAAATGCTATTGATGAGTTAAGTGCATTAGGTGGCGGCAAAGTAATTATCCCAAAAGGCGAATGGCTTACAGGACGTATTTCATTAAAAAGCAACGTAAATCTTCATATTGCAGAAGGCGCCATTGTTAAGTTCAGTACCGATGTAAAAGAATACCAACCTGCTGTTTTTACCCGTGTTGAAAGCATGGAAGTGATGTCGTTAGCAGCATGTATTTACGCCAACAACCAAGAAAACATAGCTATTACCGGAAAAGGCAAACTCATAGGTCCTTTTGATGGCGAAATTAAAGAACGTTCGTACCACACCCCTATTGAAAGCTTGGTAGATTTAAGTAAACCCGCCAACGAACGTGTTCATGATGGTTCGGTAGAAGACTGGATATTTCCTCCAAAATTCATTTCACCCGTTAATTGCAAAAAAGTTTATATAGAAGGCGTTTCATTAGAAAACACAGCCTTTTGGAACATTGTTCCTGTGTATTGTGATAATGTAATTATTCGTGGTGTTTCAGTAAACTCCGTGGGCATTCCTCGTGGTGATGGTATCGATATTGAGTCGTCTAAAAATGTACTGATTGAATATTGCACCTTAAGTACCGGTGATGATGCCTTTACTATGAAATCTGGACGCGGTGAAGACGGACTTAATGTAAACCGTGCCACTGAAAACGTTGTGGTGCGCCATTGTTTAGCTTTAAAAGGGCATGGAGGCATTACTTGTGGAAGTGAAACTGCTGGTGGTATTAAAAATTTATATGTACACGATTGTGTGTTTGATGGTACAGGCGTAGGCATACGTTTTAAAACACGACGCCCAAGAGGTGGCGGTGGCGAAAATTTATATTACGACCGCATCCGTATGAATCTTGAAGCCACCTGCATAAAATGGGATATGTTAGGCACACGTGCTTATGTAGGCGAATTGGCCGACAGGTTACCTGCAAGGGAAGTTAACGACCTTACACCCTATTATAAAAACATATCTATATCAAACATTATTATTGAAAACGGCACGCACTTTTTAAAAGTTTACGGCATCCCAGAATCGCCACTTAGCAATTTAACTATTGATAATGTAGATGCCCATTGCAGTAATCTTATTTTTATTAACGATGCTAAAAATGTGACCATTAAAAACACAAATATAAAAACACCCGATTCGGTGGTTGATATACTTGGTGGCGAAAACATAAATTATGAAAACCTTGTTTTAAGCACTAAAAAAAGTGCATTAACCATGCCCAACGAACCCATTGAAACTAAAGGCATTCATTTTAGCAATGGTGAAGTAAAATAAGTCCAAAACAACTTTACTCTAAGTCTATTTACATTGACATAAATGGACTTAAATATGGCTTTTTCCCACATTCCTTCGAGGATTCTTCGAGATTCCTTCGTAAAATAAGGGTTTTACCGAAGAATCCTCGAAGGAATGTCGAACAAGACTCGAACAAAACCCTTTAAAAAATTTTATAAAAAATCGACAAACGGTAACTTTTGGCCAAAAAAAACAGTGCTTTTGTAAGTTATTATTTATTATGTTTGTGGATATAATGCGGATATAGACAATTGTCTATATCCACTTGTTGTGTGTAATTTGACCAAAACTATGGAGAAACCTTGGATGACAGGACCAAAAGAATTATTGGTTCACGGAATAAGTCACTTAAATCAATCTACCGATTTTGATATTAGGATGGGAATGATTTGCATTGACAATTCTGTCGAGTTAATGATTAAGACTTACCTGGGACTTCCAAAGCGTGTTACGAATATTAACAATTTAAGCAGAAATAAATACAATGAAATAGTTCAAAGTTTCCCAAAATTACTTGACGCATTAGAAGAATATTGTGCGGAAAAAATAATTGGAATTGATTTGGGAGATATAGAATGGTTTCACAGATTAAGAAATGAACTTTATCATAACGGTAATGGAATTACAGTTGAGAAAACTAAAGTTCTGATTTACGCAGAAATCGCAAAAAATCTATTTAGCAACTTATTTGAAATCCCGATTTTAGAAGAGGATGAAATAACCGATGAAAGTTTAGTTGGTCAATACATAACGAACTGGATAAAATTCGAAAAATTATTAAACTCTGAAAATGGAAGATTTGTTCCACCATTCAAAAAAATAAAAGAATTGTACGATAGTGGAAAAATTAATGAAAAGACTTATCAAGAATTTGCGGAATTAAATAAATTTAGAAACGATTTAGTTCACGGACAAAAAGAGCCTGAAAAGAAAAATTTAAAAATAATGACGGAAATTTTAAATAAATCCGTTGAAATTTTAACACACATTATATAAAAAACTACACACAACAATGTATAAAAATAATTGCGGTTTAGTGCTTAATCAAAGGTCGTTGCGTATTTGCTACGTCTGATTTTCCTGCGGAAAATCCTCGCACGCAAACCCGCAACTATTCTTATACGTAACCGTTAGGCTAGAATAGCCACAAGGGCACGTAACTACGTATTTAAAACCCATTCAATTTGCTCTTTAGCCATTCTAAACATATCTATTTGCATTTCCCAAGCATACACTTCTTTCTGAGGGGCTTTTTCTTGTTTACTTCGCAAATCAGCAATGTTCTTGTCTAATTGTTTTAGTCTTTTTTTAATTTGATGTTCTGTTTTCATCTGTTATGGTTTTAAATCCTACCGTTACTTATTCTAGCCTAACCCGCAAAGCATAGGCTATGCATCGACTAAGGCTATTGTTTATTAATTTAATTCATTTCTTAACTTGTGGCAACTGCTACCTAACATTGCATAAAGCTTATAGATGCACAGCCAACGGGTTTTATGTATATGCTGCGCATCTACAACCCTTATGCTTTGCGGGTTAGCATACATATGAGAACGAAACTTTTAATAATATTGTTCACTTTGTTTTTTATCCAATCTTACTCACAAGATTTTGGAGAAATTAAACTTGACTCAAAACTTCAAATTAAATATTCTGACTCTTTGAGAAATATTGGCGAAAGGTTAACTGGAAAATGGAAATATCTCGGAAAAAAAGAAAACGGATTTTTGAGAGATACATTATTTGTGAGTTTTAACAATAATCAAAAAACGACTGTAATCGTAGAAAACGGAAAAATATTTGAATTAATTAACGGGAAAAAAAAGGAAGCGGATTATTATTCTGAAACGACTTATGATTTTAAAAACGCAAACGGATTTTATTCAAGCGAAAAGAAATACTTAAATTCAGATATAGTCTCAATTACTACTTGCCAACCAATACCTGAATTGGTTTACTACAAAGAAAAATTTGGGATTCTTTTTATTGGAATGGCAGGACAAAATTTTGAGTCAATACGTGAATTAAATTCAAAAAAGCTGATTTTAGAAAACGGAGAGGAATATCAAAAAGTTGAATAAAATACGTATGCTAACACCGTGTAAAAATAATTGCTTGGTTCTTGCCTACTTGGAAAATCCTACGGATTTTCCTCTGGTTCGTTCCATTTTTAGTAAGTTAGTTGCTTAAACGCGCAACTATCCTTACACAAACACGTTACAAATAATACAAACTAAATGCGCAAAATGAAAAAACTCCTTACTTTATTATTAATGTTATGCTTTTTTATAACAAATGCACAATTTGAACAGGGTAAAATTTATTTAAATGATGGAAGTACAAAAACTGGGTTGATTAAAGAACGAGACTTAGGAGGGATAAAATATAAAGAAAAAGAAGAATCGGATGTTGAACTTTATGACCATACTAGTATCGATGGATATGACATAACTGAAAACGGAATTGTAAAATACAGATATAAAAAAACTGAAAACGGTTTTCCCCAAATTATGCAAATAGTGAGAGTGGGGAAAATAAATTTATACAGTATAAAGGTTGCAAATAGAGATATCACAACAGGAATAAGAGTTAATTATAGCTTTATCTATTTTATTGAAAAAGACAATGTTACAACTAGAGTTGGTAAAAAATTAAGCAAATCAGATTTAGAACTTTTTAATGACTGTCCTAGTTTAATTAAAAAAATCAAGAAAAAAGAATTTAAGAAAAATGATGTCTATCAAATTGTCAACTTTTATGACATGAATTGTGGTTGATATAATATCTATACGGTTAGAAATAATAAAAGTACTATTTATAACACCGTATAGAAAATTGCTAGTTTTAGCTAAACCAAAGTTAGTTGCTCGTTTGCTAGCTTCTGATTTTCCTTCGGAAAATCCTTGCACACAAACACGCAACTTTCCATATACCTAACGTTAGCATACATTTAAGAAAAACCGAACAGCGAATGAAAACAGGAATAATAATTGGAGTTTTAGTAATAATCGGAATTATATACTTCATTTCAAGAAACAAAAACGGAAATAATCCAACTTTACGAGTTGCCAAACAAATTCAACTTGCCGAATTGGAATCTGTTATGACCCAATTGTTAGATGGAAAATTGCAATATGATTTTTTCGGAATTACATCTGACGGAATTGATTGTATCTATTTTGCAGATAATAACGGAACAATAAACATTGAATTTGAGGTTATGACAAACGACCAAAAACCTTATGTCGAAAAAATTACAAGTTTTGCTAATAAAAATAATTATAATCTAGTCAAAACGACTTACGGAAATAAACCTCATTACTCTGATTTAAAAGAAGCGCCTGTTTATAAACTTGAATTAAATGCGGACAAATACAAAGCGACTGAAATTGGAAAAGAAATAATGACTAAAATATTCAACAAAAACGGAACAACAAAATTTGACGTAGTTCCATAAGGAATAAAAAACGTATGCTAACACCGTGTAAAAAACATTGCTTATTTTAGTTCTCCTCTTGTTTCCTAGTAAAAATAATAACTACTTTTTTTATAGGCATAAAGTAAAGATAAACGTTAGCTGTAATTAAAAAACACCTCGGAATTCAAGAACTACACGAAAAACATCTTTGAACTTTAGAGAAAAGTAGAAAGAACAAATCCTGTATAATTTTGTCCTGTAATCATTTAACAATTTAAACAATATAGAATGAACAAGACAGTAATTATCACAGGAGGAACTACAGGAATTGGTAGAGCAACAGCTTTACATTTTGCAAAAAACAGCTACAATGTAGTTGTAACAAGCAGAAATGCTAACAAAGAACAAGCAGTAATTGCAGACTTTAAACAAAATGGTGCAAACATTACATTCCTGCCTTTAGACGTAACAATCGAAGAACAAGTAAAATCAGTTATTGAAACAACCGTTACAAAGTTTGGTAAATTAGATTCTATTATCAACAACTCGGGGATTTCATTAGGAAATGCAGTATTAGGAGAAACAGAATCTAACGATTTAAAACAAATGCTTGAAACGAATGTAATGGGCGTTTATTATGGAATGAAATATGCAATCATAGAAATGCTGAAAACAGGTGGCGGAACAATTGTAAATTTAGCTTCCATAGCAGGATTAAATGGTTTGTATGCAACCGCACAATACAACGCATCAAAGCACGCAGTTGTAGGTTTAACAAAAGGCGCATCTATTGATTATGCACAACAAGGAATTCGTATTAATGCAGTTGCACCAGGAGCAATTAAAACAGATATTTTGAAAAACGCTATTGCTTCTGGAACCTATGATGTTTCAAGCATTGAAGCAATTCATCCAATGAATAGATTAGGCGAAGTTGAAGATATTGCAAAAGCAATTTACTTTTTAGCTTCTGACGAAAATACATTTATGACAGGAACTATTTTAAATATAGATGGCGGTTATAATGCAAAATAATTTCAAAAAAAGACTATCTTTTTACCAAGGTAGTCTTTTAAACTAAAATCTGAATATTATGGTAGAAAACACTTTAAATTGGTATAACGGTGAAATTTTTGAAGGTAAATTTATTCTCGGTTTTGGGATTTCTTTAATTATCATTGCCTTACTTTTTTATTTCCTAGGCAATACATCAGGAGCAAAAGCACTTTTGTTTCCTTTTTTGGTTACGGGTTTAATTTTTATAGGTATTGGTTCAGGTGGTATATACTCAAACAGTAAAAAAATTGCTAAAGTGGAACAAAATTACAACCAAGACAACCAAGCTTTTCTTAATGCCGAAATTAAACGAGTAGAAGATTTTCAATATCTGTATCCAATGTCAATAGGAATTAGTTTAGCCTGCTTTTTAGTAGCTTTAGGATTACTATATTTTGCAAAGAGTATTCATTGGCAAGCAATAGCAATGGCTTTAATTTTATTTGGTAGTGCTTTTGCTGTAATCGACTATTTTTCTAAAGAAAAAGCAACTATTTATTACGAAAAACTAACTTTTTAAGTTAAAACCTATAATATGCAACAGGACAGAACCAGAAATAATATTTTGTTTTCTTGCTTGGGTCAAGAAAAAAAAGACTTCCAACCATTTGTAGAAGACCACGCAGTTTCGTTTATTATTGATGGTTCAATGATTATCAATGATGGAAAAGAAGCTACAGAATACAACGAAAAAAAAGTTGGTTTTATATCAAAAAATCAATTGGTTAAAACGCAAAAAATTCCGAAAAATAACAAACCGTTTTTGAGTATTAGTATAATGCTTCCAAAAGAACTATTATTCCAATATTCAAAAGAAAACAACATAAAACCAAAAGGTGTTTTCATAGGAAAACCGAATTTTATTTTTCCATACGATTTATATTTAAAAACCTTTTTCGATTCGATGATTCCTTATTTTGAAAACCCACAAGCTTTAACTAATAAATTAGCTCAACTAAAAACTTTGGAACTTATAGAATTATTATTGAGAGATGACAGAATGCAAAACATACTGTTCAATTTTCAAGAAGATTTTAAATTAGACTTGGAAGCCTATATGAACAAGAATTATATGCATAATATACCTTTAGAACAATTTGCACAATTGACTGGACGTAGCATTTCAACATTCAAACGTGATTTTCAAAATATTTATAAAACAACACCGAATAAATGGCTCATAAAAAAACGTTTAGAATTAGCACATTATTTAATTTCAAAAAAAGACCAAAAGCCATCAGAAGTTTATTTTGATGTTGGCTTTGTAAACCTTTCTCATTTTTCAAGAAGTTTTAAATCTGAATTTGGAAAAAGTCCATCTGAAATATAAAAAACTACAGCTAACACCGTATAAAAAAAAATGCTAGTTTTAGCTAAACCAAAGTTAGTTGCTCGTTTGTTAGCTTCTGATTTTCCTTCGGAAAATCTTTGCTCATAAACATCTCAGCATTCATTATAACAACAAATCAAACTAAAAAAATACAAACAATGTTTACAGTAGAACAAATAGAGCTAGCACACGCAAAAGTAAAATCGGGAGCCGGTTTTCCAAAGTACATTAAAAACATTAAGGAACTAGGAGTTTCGGCATTCGAGACTTGGGTATTTGATAGTCATACCAACTATTTTGGAAATGATGGGTTTAAAACACAATCACAACCAAAATACGAGCCTTTAAACATTGCAGATTTTTGTGATAAAAATAGGTTTGAACAGTATTTAAGAATACACCAAAGAGGAGAAACAAATTACTTTACTTTTTGCAACCATTGTGCAGAAACGGGTATTGAAAAGTGGCATGTAAATCTTATAAAAATGACTTGTACGTATTACGATAAAGCTGGTAATGACATTTTGATAGAAATGGTACCTACCTTATAAAAAGCAAACAACTTTAGTCTTCTAAAGTACGCTCGCAAATTTCATTTAAAACCCACAAATAATCACTTCGGTTTTCTATAAAATCTTTATCAGAGATATCAATAATTTTTACGTTAAAGTCGGTTTGGGTTTTTAAAAACTCTAAATAGCCGGTGTTTATTTTTTCCAAATAATCGTCGGCAATGTTTTGTTCGTAATCGCGCCCACGCTTTTGTATGTTTTGTTGCAAGCGTTCAGTATTTTGGTGTAAATACACGTATAAATCGGGTTTTCGCAAGTCTTTATACATGAGATAAAAAAGCTTTCTATAGAGTTTAAACTCATCTTCTTGCAAAGTAATTTTCGAGAAAATAAGCGATTTAAACACATCATAATCGCTCACAATAAAATCTTTAAATAAATCGAGCTGCGCTAAATCGTCGCTAATTTGTTGGTAACGGTCTGCTAAAAACGACATTTCCAAAGGAAATGCATACCGCGACGCATCCTTATAAAATTTGGGCAAAAACGGATTGTCGGCAAAGCGTTCCAATACAAGTTTTGCATTAAAATCGTGCGCTATTTTGGTAGCTAAACTGGTTTTTCCTGCACCAATATTCCCTTCAATAGCTATATAACCATGTTTAGAAAAATCATAGTCTTTACTTGGGTTTTTCAACCAAATGTTGATGGGTTCTAAAACGCTGTCATCATCACATTCGCTTAACAAAACAGCCACTTCTTTATGCGATACTGAATGTTTTACATGAGGTGCAATATCGTTTAGAGGCAACAACACAAACCTCCGTTTTTGCATTTCCGGGTGCGGTACTTGTAAGGTTTTGCTATCTATAACAACATCTTCAACCAAAATAACATCCAAATCGATGCTTCGGGCTTCATACTTGTTTTGTTGCGTACGAACACGCCCTAAAACGGTTTCAATAGCCAATAATTCCTGAAGCACGGTTTCGGGCTCTAAACAGCTTTCCAAAACCAAACAAGCGTTTAAAAAGTCGTCGCTTTCAAAACCAAACGCAGGCGATTTGTACACTTTTGAAATACGGATAATCATACCGATTTTCTCATGAATTAAATCGATAGCGTCTTGTAGGTTTTTAAATTTATCACCTTTATTGCTACCTAATGCAATGTAAAACGTTGTGGGCTGTATCATAAGTATCGGCAAAATAAGTAAAACAAATTTTATTCCTTTATATTTACAAGACGTATTTATTCACAATTGCAAATGACTTTAAAAGACAAACTTGCTGCCCAACAAATTTATTTGCTTTTAGGGGCGCTTTTTATAACATCGTTAGTAGTTTCAAACCTTATTTTTCAAAAATTCTTTTATTGGTATCCGTTTGATGTGGAGGTTTTTGGAAGCAAACTGTTTGTTGTTTCCGTGGGCATTTTACCCTACCCCATTACCTTTTTAATAACCGATTTGATAAGTGAAATTTATGGAAAAAAACGTGCTAACCAAGTAGTTGTGGCTGGTATTTTTGCATCGTTATTCTCGGTTTTAATAGTTTATGTTGCTGATTTAGTTCCCGCCATTTCAAGTTCGCCCATTGATAACGGGATGTTCTCCCACGTTTTTGGACGCACCATTTTAGCTGTTGGTGCAAGCATGACGGCGTACTTATTTGCCCAATTTATCGATATTCAAATTTTTCATTTTTGGAAGCAACTTACAAAAGGCAAACACTTATGGTTACGCAATAATTTCTCAACCTTTTTGTCGCAATTTGTAGATACTTTTTCGGTGGTGTTTTTGTTGTGCTTTTTTGAAGTATTGCCTTGGAGCATGTTTAAAGGTCTATTAATTAGCGGATTTTTATTCAAGGTATTCATCGCTGTTTGCGATACACCTTTGTTATATTTAGGAGTGTTTCTATTCAAAAAACGCTTTAAAATGAAAGCACATGAAGAAATTCAACTGCTTTAAGAAACCTATAAATGGTTGTTAAATTTTGGCTCAACAACAACCTTTTAGCTACATTTGTTCGTATATTTTATAAAACTTGTTAATGAAAAAAGCTCTAAAAATTACCGGAATTTCCCTACTTATCATCATTATACTTCTAGTTGCAGCTCCTTTTATCTTTCAATCGCAAATAAAAGAGATGGTGAAACGCACTATCAATGAAAACCTAAATGCTCAAGTAGACTTTACCGATGTTGACTTAAGTTTTATAAAAAGTTTTCCAAAAGCACATGTGAACATTAGTGATTTGGCCATTACCAATTTTGAGCCATTTAAAGGAGATACCTTGGTTAGCGCAAAAAGCATTGCCCTCAACATGTCCATCAAAGAACTTTTTAAAAGTGCAGATGAGGCTATTATAGTAAATTCCATTTATGCCGATGGTGTGCTTTTGAATTTAAAAACCGATGCTTCTGGGGCTGCCAATTATGATATAACCAAAGAAAAAGAAAATGCTTCTACCGAGTCGAGCAGTTTTGCTTTCGATATACAAGATTATCAAATAAAGAATAGTACCATAAATTATATAAGCATTAGTGAAGATTCTAAAATGGTTGTAAAAATTTCTGAATTTAACCATGAAGGAAAAGGAACGTTTTCAGCAGAAAAATCGGAATTAGACACCAAAAGTGATGCTAAAATAAGTTTCACTATGGATGGTTCTAACTATTTAAACAACAACCCGGTAAAACTAGATGCTTTAATTGGGCTCGATTTAGAAAACAGCAAATACACATTTAAAGACAATAAAGGATTCATCAATCAATTGCCTATAGAATTTCACGGGTTTGTACAATTGCTTGAAGCGGGACAAGATGTTGATATTACATTTGAAAACCCAGAGTCGTCATTCAAAAACTTTTTAGCCGTCATCCCAGAAACCTATTCTAAAAACATAGAAAACGTTAAAACTACGGGCGATTTTAAGGTTAAAGGCATTATTAAGGGCATGGTTACCGATGAAACCATCCCAACGTTGGATATTAGCATTAAATCGAACAATGCCTCTTTTAAATATCCCAGCTTACCAAAAAGTGTCACTAATATTATTATAGATACCGAAATTAAAAACACAACAGGTAAAACCGAAGACACCTATGTCGCCATAAACACCTTAAATTTTAAGATTGACCAAGATGTTTTCAAATCGTCAGCTACCATAAAAAACATTACTGGCAATATGTTGGTAAATGCTGATATTGATGGCGTTCTCAATTTAGCAAACATCTCAAAAGTATATCCGGTAGATTTAGAAACACAACTAACCGGTATTTTAAAAGCCAAAGTAAATACGGCTTTTGACATGGAAGCCATAGAAAAAAATGCTTATGATCGTGTAAAAGCTAGTGGTAACATGAGTTTAAGTAATTTTAAATATGCTTCAGATGGGTTTAAAAATCCGCTTCAAATTTCAGATGCTGCCGTTACATTCAATCCAGCTACCGTTTCTTTAAACAGCTTTAAAGCCCAAACTGGTAAAACCGATTTGAATGCCACAGGAACTATTGAAAACTTGTTAGGTTTTATGTTTAGCAACAAAACCTTAAAAGGAAACTTTAACCTAAGCTCGAACACGTTTGCAGTAAATGATTTTATGAGCGATGATGCTCCAACAACTACAAACAAAACCGAAGGCAATAAAACAACCGCTAAAAAAGAATCTTTAAAAATTCCTGCCTTTTTAGATTGTACCATAAACGCACAAGCCAATACCGTTATTTACGATAATTTACAACTTAAAAATGCTAAAGGCGCTTTAATTATTAAAGATGAACAAGTACAGTTGGAAAATTTTACAACCAGCCTTTTTGATGGGCAATTAGCTGTTTCTGGGCTTGTCTCAACAAAAAGTGACACTCCTACATTCAACATGAATCTAGGCATTAACAGTTTTGATATTGCCAAATCGTTCCAAGGCATGGAACTGTTCCAAAAACTAGCACCTTTAATGAAAGTGGTACAAGGAAAATTGAACACTACTTTAAACCTAAAAGGTAATTTAACCGATGATTTTACACCTAATTTCAACTCGCTGTCGGGTAATGCCTTAGCAGAACTTTTATCTTCTACGGTAAATCCATCCAATGCTGAAGTATTGAATAAATTAGGCAACTCATTAAATTTTATCGACTTTAAAAAATTGAATTTAAACGACCTAAAAACCCAATTTGCATTTAATGATGGTAAAGTGAGCGTAAAACCATTTCATATAAAATATCAAGACATCGATATTGAAATAGCCGGATCGCATGGGTTTGATAAAACCATGGCTTACAATGCCGTTTTTAATGTACCAGCAAAATATTTGGGTACCGAGGTTACAAATCTTATTGCAAAAATTGATGATGCTTCGGCAAAAAACATCACCATCCCCATTACAGCAAACATTGGAGGCACTTACACAAGCCCAACGGTAAAAACCGATTTAACCAGTGGTGTTAGCAATTTAACCAAACAATTGGTTGAAATCCAAAAGCAAAAACTTCTTAATCAGGGTAAAGACAAAGTAAGTGGTATACTTGGTGATTTAATTTCGGGCAATAAAGCTAAAAAAGATTCTACTTCAACTGCGCAAAGCAATTCGGTTAAAGATGCACTAAGTGGTATTGTAGGTGGCAGTAAAACCACAACCGATTCTACCAAAACAACAACTACACCAACAACTAAAGATGCTGTTAAAAATGTTTTAGGCGGATTATTGAACAAGAAAAAACAAAAAGATACCGTTAAATAACCTTTTTCGTTTCCTTTTGGGCTTTTCACCAAGAAAGTCCTGTAATTATTAGGTTTTCTCAATAAAAAAGTTAAGTTGTAGATAGTATAATTCTATAACTTAAAAATAATATATGAGGCAATTAAAAATTACGAAACAAGTTACCAACCGAGAATCGAAGTCGCTTGATAAATACCTACAAGACATTAGCAAAATTCAATTAATAACCGCTGATGAAGAGGTAGAGCTAGCACAACGCATCCGACAAGGAGACCAAAAGGCTTTAGATAAACTCACCACTGCTAACTTACGCTTTGTAGTTTCAGTCTCAAAACAATATCAAAACCAAGGTTTAACCCTGCCCGATTTAATAAACGAAGGCAATGCAGGTTTGGTTAAAGCCGCCAAACGTTTTGATGAAACCAGGGGTTTTAAATTCATTTCGTATGCCGTTTGGTGGATTCGTCAAGCAATTCTTCAAGCTTTAGCAGAACAATCTCGAATAGTTAGATTACCTTTGAACAAAATTGGTTCTATAAACAAAATAAACAAAGCGTATTCGTTTTTAGAACAAACCCACGAAAGACCACCAAGTCCCGAAGAAATTGCAAGCAATTTAGACCTTACCCTTAGCGACGTTAAGCAATCTATGAAAATTTCGGGCAGACATGTATCTATGGATGCACCCTTAAAAGAAGGCGAAACCTCAACACTTTATGATGTTGTAAATTCGAACGAGTCTCCCAGACCCGATATGGGCTTGATGAAAGATTCGCTAAATATTGAAATTAACCGTGCGTTAGACATGCTATCAGACAAAGAAGCCGAAGTGATTCGGAATTATTACGGCATAAGCAACGCACAACCCATGAGTTTGGAAGAAATAGGCGAAGCATTTGGTTTAACCCGTGAACGCGTAAGACAGATAAAAGAAAAAGGTATTCGCAGATTGCGACATACCTCTAAAAGCAAAGTATTAAAAACGTATTTAGGATAATCCTAAAGCAAACAATTAAAAACAATTTATGTTAAAAATTATTATCAAAGAAGGTGAAAACATAGAACGTGCCTTAAAACGTTATAAACGAAAACACCGAAATATTAAAGTGATGCAAAATTTAAGAGAGGCTCAATTTTTTACAAAACCATCGGTAAAAAGAAGACGCCAAGTACAAAAAGCATCTTATATTCAAAATTTAAGAGATCAGGAAGATATTTAGACGTTAGACTAAAATAGAAAGTCCCATTTACAATGTGTTGTTAGTGGGATTTTTTTTGGGCGTTACCCAAGGGTCGCGTTAGTAGTTTATCCTGAGCGCAGACGAAGGGCTATATCTTTTTAAAAGGTCATTGCGAAAAGTAAACCACGAGGCATCCTGTTGGCTTAATTCTTAAATATAAGTTTGTTTTTACCAAGTTTTAAAAAGGATGCCGCTTCAACCGCTAACGCAAACGCTTATAAACTAATAGCAACCACCAAACCTTCATTAGCACGCACATTAAACACTGTATCATCCTCAAAAATAAGATATTGCCCTTTTATACCCGTAAGCTTACCGGTGTAAGCTTGGGTTTTAATCAGGTTTAAACTTTTTGGGGTTGTCGGGTATTTTTCAACCGGAAAATCTAAATTGGTTTCGTTATTGGTTTCAATAAAATAATCCTTGGCTTCATCTGGAATGTATGGTTTCAACTTGTCGCGCCATTGCACTAAATCTTCATCTACAACATCGTTTTTAAGCATGGTGCGCCAATTGGTTTTATCGCCTACATGGTCTTTCAAAGCTACTTCAGTAATACCTGCTAAATACCGGTTTGGCACTTCTACAATCTCAATAGCTTCATGCGCACCTTGGTCTATCCAACGGGTTGGCACTTGGGTCTTTCTGGTTACACCCACTTTTATATTGCTGGAATTTGCCAAATATACAATGTGTGGTTGCAGCTGTACTTTCTTTTCGTATTCCAAATCGCGGTCTTCTTTATCTAAATGCGCAGTGCTTAACTCAGGTCGCATAATCCAATCGGCAGCTTGTGGTATTTCAAAAAAACAACTCTTGCAAAACCCTTGTCGGTATATAGGTTTATCCATACCGCAATTCAAACACTGGTACTTAACAAATTGAATGGTAATGGTTTTGCCCAATAACTGATTCATATTTAAAAAATCGTTTTCAAACACCAAATAGTATTCAATAGGACTTGAAAATTCTGTTTCCATTTTTGTTAAAACACCTTGATAAGTCATAAAAAAAAGTATTATTTTTAAGAACTTAAATATAAAACAAATATGCCAATCACTATAGTAAATTCCATTGCTTCTTGGTTCTTAAAAAAGCGTTTCCATCAAATTGAATTGTTTTTAAAATACCCCAACGAAGTCCAAAACGAATTACTATTGGAACTTATAGATATAGCAAAAGATACCCAAATTGGCAAAGAATACGATTTTGCTTCCATAAAAAACTACCGAACATTTGCAGAACGCATTCCCATAAAAAATTATGATGGGTGGCAAGATGTAATTGAACGCTCCATGAAAGGTGAAACCAATTTGTTTTGGCCAACACCCATAAAATGGTTTGCAAAATCCAGTGGCACTACCCGTGCCAAAAGTAAATTTATTCCCGTAAGTGAAGAATCGCTTGAAGATTGCCATTATGCCGCCAGCAAAGATTTATTGTGCATGTACCTTAACAACAACGAAGAATCGCAATTATTTACAGGCAAAAGTTTACGCTTAGGCGGAAGCAAGCAGTTATATAAAGAAAACGGCACCGTGTTTGGCGATTTGTCGGCTATTTTAATTGACAATATGCCTTTTTGGGCAGAATTTAGTAGCACACCAAGCAACAAAGTGTCGTTAATGAGCGATTGGGAACATAAAATGCAAGCCATTGTAAATGAAACCATGAACGAAAACGTTACGAGTCTTGCCGGTGTTCCATCGTGGATGTTGGTATTGCTTAACAACGTTCTAGAAACTACAGGCAAACAAAACCTCCATGATGTTTGGCCAAATCTGGAAGTTTATTTTCATGGTGGTGTGAGTTTCACGCCTTATAAAGACCAATACAAAAAATTGCTGCCTAAAAAAGACTTTAGATATTATGAAATTTACAATGCTTCGGAAGGGTTTTTCGCCATTCAAGATCAAAATAATTCAAACGAATTACTATTAATGTTAGATTATGGTATTTTTTACGAGTTTATCCCAATGGATATTTATGCTACCGAAGCCGAAAAAGCCATTCCTTTAAGCGAAGTTAAACTAAACCAAAATTACGCCGTTATTATAACTACCAATGCTGGTTTGTGGCGTTATAAAATTGGGGATACCATAAAATTCACCTCTTTAAATCCTTATAGAATTAAGATTTCGGGAAGAACCAAACATCATATAAATGTTTTTGGAGAAGAACTTATTATTGAAAATGCCGAAGAAGCCCTTAGAAAAGTGTGTAAAAAAACAAAGTCGGAAATTATAGATTATACCGCTGCACCTATTTTTATGGAAGGCAAAGAAAAAGGTGCCCACGAATGGTTGATTGAGTTTAAAACCCCACCAAAAGACATTCATTATTTTAACGAACTGCTCGATAATGCTTTAAAAGCCTTAAACTCTGATTACGAAGCAAAGCGTTATAATAACATTACACTAAACAAACCTAAAATAAATATCGCAAGAAAAAATTTATTCTACGACTGGCTAAAACAAAACAATAAATTAGGTGGGCAACATAAGATCCCAAGACTATCTAACACACGCGACTATATTGATGATTTAATGAGATTAAATTAATAACCGTTTCATTTTTTTTCAAAAGACATTGCAAAAACAATCTACTTCTCAAAACCCTATAGAAACTAACCTCTATTTGGATTTTAAAAGCAATTAAAAATACACACATTAATTAAGCTCCGATTAAATACATTGCCAAATGGTACTTTAAACGAGTATTTTGCCTAATCATCTAAAAGCAACTAAAAGAGTATTGTGAGGAAATAAAATAACTATACTTTTAACTAAGTTTTTAAAAACAATATGAAAATCCCCATAATGTCCTTTATTAATTAACATCCATAAAAAAATAAAAAACCACGCTAAATTAGCGTGGTTTTTTTATGATATTATCTTGTCCCGTCCTGAAATAGCGATACACTAAAACCTTAGTGTAATGAAAACACCAGAAAACAGTGGGTATGTAAAGCGTACTCAAAAAGATTATTCGATTTCTTTTAAGCTTCAGGTTGTTCAAGAAATAGAATCAGGTCAACTCGATAGGTCGGACGCTTGCCATAAGTACGGCATCCAAGCTAGGTCTACCATCACTCAATGGTTAAGGAAATATGGTACCTTTGATTGGGAGAATCCAACAAAAGAAACCGTGGACAAGACACCTGAACAAAGAATCCTCGAACTAGAGGCAAAAGTAAAATTGCTTGAAAAGCAAAAGGCTAGAGCTGAGC
>NZ_JBIFXS010000058.1:0-238 GCF_043558645.1 Mariniflexile sp. HNIBRBA6329
GGCGTCGCATTCGGGCTCGTATTCGGCGCGGCGATGGCGCGTTCGTCGCTCGCGCGCAAGTTCGGCGAGCCGGCGTTCCAGGCGCTGCGCTACGTGCCGCTGCTCGGGCTGATTCCGCTGCTGAGCCTGTGGGCCGGCACCGGCGAATTCGCGAAGGTGTTCATCATCGCGCTCGCCGCGTTATATCCGATGACCACCGCCAGCTTCGACGGGCTGCGCCGCGTCGATCCGCGCTATG
>NZ_JBIFXS010000059.1:0-230 GCF_043558645.1 Mariniflexile sp. HNIBRBA6329
TAGCTACGCTGAATCTTCGATTTCCTGTCTGCTTAGGAATGATAAGGTGGTGCGTTTAGGATGAGATCCTGAAACGATTTCAGGATGACACGGTGGTGGGTTGGGTGTGTAGTGCATGGTTAGTGATTACGGGTTAAAGTGGATTAGCTACGTTGAATCTTCGATTTCCTGCCTTACTTATTGATTCAATTTTTAAATGCTGTATTCGTGAATTTTTGATTTCAAAGTGG
>NZ_JBIFXS010000060.1:0-214 GCF_043558645.1 Mariniflexile sp. HNIBRBA6329
ATAAAAGCCAGTGTACAACACAGTATATAAAAAATTGCTAGTTTTAGCTAAACCAAAGTTTGTTGCTCGTTTGCTTGCATCTGATTTTCCTTCGGAAAATCCTCGCACACAAACACGCAACTTTCCATATACCAAACGTTGTAAGCAATAGCTCAACTTCAATATAGTCTTTTAATTCGAATGTTTTTGCGCTAAGGAACAGCCAGTGCCCAGT
>NZ_JBIFXS010000061.1:0-211 GCF_043558645.1 Mariniflexile sp. HNIBRBA6329
TTTTTGAGTACGCTTTACATACCCACTGTTTTCTGGTGTTTTCATTACACTAAGGTTTTAGTGTATCGCTATTTCAGAACGGGACAATCTATAAAAAGAAAAAAGACCTTTCAAAATGAAAGATCTTTTTTATTAAGAGCCGATGGAGGGACTCGAACCCACGACCTGCTGATTACAAATCAGCTGCTCTAGCCAGCTGAGCTACATCGGC
>NZ_JBIFXS010000062.1:0-201 GCF_043558645.1 Mariniflexile sp. HNIBRBA6329
CGATTTCCTGCCTTACTTATTGATTCAATTTTTAAATGCTGTATTCGTGAATTTTTGATTTCAAAGTGGATCCCTGCCTACGCAGGGATGACAATAGAGAGATTATAGGATAAAGTGGATTAGCTACGCTGAATCTTCGATTTCCTGCCTTACTTATTGATTCAATTTTTAAATGCTGTATTCGTGAATTTTTGATTTCAA